>JBAWHL010000405.1:0-8656 GCA_049593815.1 Ilumatobacteraceae bacterium
GGGGCATGGCTGAGACCGATGTGTTGTACGAGGTGTCCGAGCGGATCGCGACGATCACGCTGAACCGACCCGAGGCGCGCAACGCACTGTCGAGCGAGGTGTTGCGGATGCTGCCCGAGCGGATGTCGCAGGCCGAAGCCGACCCCGACGTCGACGTGCTGATCCTCACGGGGAGCGACCCGGCATTCACCGCCGGGCTGGACCTCAAGGAGCTGGGGTCGAGCGGAGGAAACCTCGGCGGCGGCGCCGGCACCGACGGGAGCCGCAACCGCGGCGGTGTGCGCGGGCCGTTCCCACGGCTCACCAAGCCCGTGATCGGTGCGGTCAACGGCGTCGCCATCACCGGTGGGTTCGAGTTGGCGTTGAACTGCGACTTTCTCGTCGCCAGCGAGCACGCGAAGTTCGGCGACACCCACTCACGGGTCGGTGTGATGCCCGGATGGGGACTCACCGTGCTGCTGCCGCAGGCGATCGGTGTTCGGCGAGCCCGCGAGATGAGCTACACCGGCAACTTCATGCTCGCGGACGAAGCGCTCGCGTTCGGGCTGGTGAACCATGTCGTCCCGCATGCCGAGCTGATCCCGTTCACCAGGCGGCTGGCACTCGACATCATCGGCAACGATCAGCCGGGCGTCCGACAGATCCGTTCGACCTACTTCCAGATCACGACCGACGACGACAGCTGGGAGATCGAAGCTCGCGACAGCCGCGCCTGGCGCCGCACGAACTTCTCCCCCGACGCCGTCGAGGCACGACGCAAGGCCATCCAGGCCCGCGGCCAACAGCAGTAGAGGGGTCTGATCCCTGGCGTGCAGTGATCGCGTCAGCAACAACAGGCGGTCAACCCGCGCACGCGACGAGCGTTACAAAAGGGGTCTGACCCCTGATGTAACGCCTGATGTAACGGTTGCGTCAGATGTCGGCGCCGTCGGCGCGGAGGGTGTCGCGGACGGCTTGGGCGATGTCGAGGGCGAGGATCTCGGCACCGGTGGTGTTGAGGTGGAAACCGTCGTCCGCGCGGACGTCCTTGCCGACCCCGTCACGCGGGTCGATCACGAACTCGGCCCAGTTCCCGTCGCGACCGGAGAACCGCGTCCAGGTGTCGATGAAGATCACCTCGGGCCGTTCCGCCGCCGCCGCCTTCGCCGCCTTGTCCTGGATCGCCATGCGCGCGGTGACCTCCGGGTTGTCGTCGTTCGGGATCCCGACCCAGATCAGCGTGCGCCCATCGGCCAACAGTTGATCCATCGCGGCGCCCGCACGAGCCTGGTACTCCGCAACCCATTCCGCCTCGTTCGCCACCGGGTCGCCGATGATGAACTCGCCGCTCTCGACGGCGAGGCCCTGCGCGTCATTGCCGCCGAACGTCGCGACCACGATGTCGGGATCGGACTCCGGGAGGATCCGTTCGATCTCCGCCGGCCAGTCGTAGAAGTCGGGGCGGGCCAGGCCCGACGACACCTTGTAGTCGAGTTCGGTGTCGACGATCTGCGTACCGTCGAGGAGCGTCTGCAGATACGGCCCGAACGTGCCGGCATCGCTGTCGCCGAGGATGAGCACCTTGGCCGGATCGGCCTGCGTCGCCGGGCCCGTCGACTCGGGCTCCGGCGGCTCGGTCGTCTCGACGGCAGCGTCCGGGTTGGACGCGGCCTCGATGACATCGGACGTGCTGTCCGACGTACCCACGGGAGCGTCATCCGCCGACGATGAACCGTCGTCGCCGGCAACCGCATCGGCGACACCCTCGTCGCTCCCCAGGAACGCGGTGACGCCACGGAAGACCGCGAAGCCGACCAACACCACCACGACGAGCGCGCCCAGACGACGCGCGGCATACCGCTGCTTGCTCGGGCGGCGTCGACGGGAAGGATCGGGGGACACGGCACCCATACGATACGGGCGTCGTCGCCGTCTGGAACGGCACACCGGGTGAGCAGCACTCGAGCGCCCCGTGCGCATCCCGGTGCGCGCCGCCCCGGTCTACCAGCGGGTAGCTTGGCGGGCACGTGAACACCCGGGCGGGCGACCGCGCGGTGCAATGCAACAACAGCAGCATCTCATCCTGAAGGGGAGAACATGATCAAGAGCAAGAAACTGCTCGCCATCGGCGTCATCGCGGCGCTCGGCCTCGCGGCCTGTGGCAGCGACGACGACAGCGGCAGCGACACGACCGACGCACCGGACTCGACCGAGGCGGCGCCCGACGGCACCGACGCAATGGTCGACAGCGACTGCAGCATCGGCGTGGTGTACGACATCACCGGCCGTGGTGACCGTTCGTTCAACGACGCCGCCGGTGCCGGACTCGACCAGGCCAAGGCCGACCTCGGCGTTGCCGGGAGCGAGTCCACCCCGACCGGTGACGGCGACCGCGCCGAGCGCGTCCAGGGTCTCGTCGACGAAGGCAACGGCCTCGTCCTCGGCGTCGGCTTCCTGTTCGGTGACTCGATCACCGCAGCTGCCGAAGGCAACCCCGACACCACCTTCGCCATCGTCGACTCCGTCGTCGATGCGCCGAACGTGGCATCGCTCGTCTTCGCCGAAGAGCAGGGCTCCTTCCTCGTCGGTGCCGCCGCGGCACTGAAGTCCCAGACCGGCATCGTCGGCTTCATCGGTGGCGTCGAGAACGACCTCATCAAGAAGTTCGAAGCCGGATACGCAGCCGGTGTGGCCGCGGTCGACCCCGACATCGAGGTCCTCACGAACTACATCAGCCAGCCGCCGGACTTCTCGGGCTTCAACGACCCGGCCAAGGGCAAGGAACTCGCTGCCGCGCAGTACGAGGCCGGCGCCGACGTCATCTACTCGGCCGCTGGTGGTTCGGGTCTCGGCGCATTCGAAGCCGCAGCCGAAGCCGGTGAAGCCGGCGACGTCTGGGCCATCGGTGTCGACTCCGACCAGTACGAGCTGGTCTCGGCCGAGCTGCAGCCCTACATCCTGACCTCGATGCTCAAGAAGGTCGATGTCGCGACCTTCAACACCATCGAAGGCTTCTGCGCCGGCGACGACGTCTCCGGCATCCAGACGTTCGACCTCTCGGTCGACGGCGTCGGCTACTCCACCTCCGGTGGCAACGTCGACGACATCGCCGATCAGCTCGACGCCTTCAAGGAGCAGATCGTCTCCGGTGAGATCGAAGTCCCGACCGCTCCCTGAGCAGTCACACTCGATGCTGACGGCTTCTCGAAGCCGTCGGTGACGACCTGAACGATGCCCGTTCGGCCTGGCGCCGAGCGGGCATCGTCGCGTTCGGATTCCGTTTCAGGACGGCGATCCGCGTGGATTCTGCAACTCGACGGTGCCGGATCGGCTAGAAAACAAGCGATGAACAACACGGAGGCGGAACCGTCGCGGCCGAGCGACGACTCGATCGCGATCCAACTCACCGACATCGTCAAACGATTCCCCGGGGTCATCGCGAACGACGGCGTGAACCTCACCGTCAGGTCGGGCAGCGTCCATGCGATCGTCGGCGAGAACGGTGCGGGCAAGTCCACACTGATGAAGACGCTCTACGGCGCCCACCAGCCCAACGAAGGCACGATCACCGTCAACGGGCAGGATCAGCGCTTCAACTCGCCGAAGGACGCGATCGCCCAGGGCATCGGCATGGTCTTCCAAGCGTTCATGCTCGCCGGGAACCTCACCGTGTGGGAGAACATCGTGCTCGGTCAGGAGCCCGGCAGCGGGTTCTCCCTGAACATCGGTGAAGCACGACGACGGATCCAGGAACTCGGAGAGCAGTACGGGCTCGACGTCGACCCCGATGCGCTGATCTCGGAACTGGGCGTCGGGGACAAGCAACGCGTCGAGATTCTCAAGGTGCTCTACCGCGGTGCGAAGATCCTCATCCTCGACGAGCCGACGGCAGTGCTCGTCCCGCAGGAGGTCGACGAGCTCTTCGCCTCGCTGCGCGAGCTGACGACCCAGGGAGCGACGATCATCTTCATCTCCCACAAGCTCGACGAGGTCCTCAAGCACGCAGATGCGATCACCGTGATCCGACAGGGCAAGACCGTCGGTGAAGTCGCGGACCCGAGCTCGGTCACCTCGCACGAGCTCGCCGAGATGATGGTGGGCAGCGAACTCCCGACACCGGAGACCCGCGACAGCACCGTGACCGACATCGCCATCTTGGAGCTGATCGACCTCACGGTCGAGAACAGCGAAGCCGGCGCCCGCGACCTGCTGAGCGACGTGTCGTTCACCGTGCACCGCGGAGAGATCGTCGGCATCGCCGGCGTGGAGGGCAACGGCCAGAGCGAACTCGTCAAGGCGATCGTTGGGCTCATGCCCTCCAAGGGATCGATCGTGCTCGACGGCGACGACCTCGCCAAGCGCAGCACCCGCGACCGGCGCGACGCCGGGATCGGCTACATCTCCGAAGACCGCCACAAGGACGGCCTCGTCCTCCCCTTCGCTCTCTGGGAGAACGCCGCACTCGGGCACCAGCACCGCGCCCCGTACGCCAAGGGGCCGTGGTTCAACGTCAATGGCGCCAAGGACCAGACCCAGGTGATCGTCGACGAGTTCGACGTGCGCACCCCGAGCATCAACGTGCCCGCGTTCACGCTGTCGGGCGGGAACCAACAGAAGCTGATCGTCGGCCGCGAGATGACCGCCGACCCCACGCTCCTCGTCGCCGCTCACCCGACCCGAGGCGTCGACGTCGGCGCCCAGGCGGTCATCTGGGACATCCTGCGCGACGCCCGTGCGGCAGGACTCGGCACGGTGCTGGTCTCCGCCGACCTCGAGGAACTGATCGGGCTGTCGGACCGGCTGCTCGTGATGCTCCGAGGGCAGATCGTCGCCGAGGTCGATCCGTCGACCGTCACCCCCGCCGAACTCGGCTCGTACATGACCGGCGCCACGACGGGAGCCCACTGATGTTCGAACGCATCTGGCGTGCCTCGCTCGCTCCGCTCATCGCCGCCGCCGCCGCCATCCTGATCTCGTCGATCGCGCTCTGGATCTCGGGCAACAATCCGTTCGCCACCTTCCAGGAGATGTGGAAGACGATCGACTCGACCGAATCGGTCGTACTGATCATCAACCGGGCCGTCCCGTACTACATCGCCGGCGTCGCCGTGGCGATCGGATTCAAGATGAACCTGTTCAACATCGGCTCGAACGGGCAGTACCTGCTCGCAGCGCTCGTGTCCGGTTGGGCAGGCGCCGAGGTCAGCCTCCCGCCGATCCTGCACGTGTTGTTCATCTTCGCCGTCGCGATCACCGTCGGAGGGTTGTGGGCGCTCATCGCCGGCATCCTCGACGTGACCCGCAACGTCAACGTCGTCGTGTCGACGATCATGCTGAACTACATCGCCATCGGACTCAGCGCGTTCCTCCTCGCCGAAATCTTCCGCGACAACGAGAACGGGGGGCTCGTCGCCCAGACCAAGTTGATGCCCGACTCCGCGCGCATCCCGGCGCTCAACCCGATCTTCGAGTTCTTCGGCTTCGACTTCGCCCCCGGCGTCGAGCTGTACGGGTTCCTCCCGATCGCGGTGTTGCTCGGTGTCGCCTACCACGTCCTGCTCAACCGCAGCCTGTTCGGCTACGAACTCCGGCTCTCCGGCATGAGCCCCGACGCAGCCGTCTCCGCAGGCGTGAACCCGAAGCGGATGGTGCTGATCACGATGTTCATGTCCGGCGCCATCGCCGGCATGATCGGACTGCCCTTCCTGCTGTCGGATCCCAACTTCTACAAGTACGGCGACGCCTTCCCGACGACGATCGGCTTCACCGGGCTCGGACTGGCCCTGCTCGGGCGCAACAGCCCCATCGGCATCGCCGCCGCCGCCATCGTGTGGGCGACGATCGAACGGGCCACGCAGCGCCTCGGGCCGCTGGGCGTCCCACCGGAGATCGGCAGGATCCTCCAGGGGTCGTTCCTGCTCGCCGCCGTGATCGCCTACGAGGTCGTCCGTCGTCGCAACGATGCCGCCGCCGTCGCCGCTGCTGCCGCTGCGACCAATGCGGAGAGACCACCGCCCAACACCGAGACCGCCTCGCTCGGAGCCACGACATGAACCGCCCCGCGACCATGACGCCTCGTTCCGACGCCGGCCTCGCACGATCCGCAGGATTCGTTCGATGACCACCACGACCGATCTCCCCGTGACCACGACGGTGCGACCGCCGATCCTCTCGTCGACCCGCTGGCGCATCATCGCGATCGCGATGGTCGGCGTCGCGGTCATGTCGACCGCTCGTCTCATCGCCGACAACCCCGACCTGACATCCAGCGGCACGTTCGGCGTCGCGTTGCGAACCGCCGCCCCCATCGCCCTGGCCGGCCTGTCCGGGCTCGTTGCCGAGCGCAGCGGCACCATCAACATCGGCCTCGACGGCATGATGGTCATGGGAACGATCTTCGCCGGCTGGTGGGGATGGGAATACGGACCGTGGATGGCGCTCGTCGGTGGCATCGTCGGTGGCATGCTCGGCGGCCTCGTGATGAGCGTCGCCACGACCACCTTCGGTGTGAACCACATCGTCGCCGGCGTCGCCATCAACCTGATCGCCCCCGGCGTCTCCAGGTTCATGGCCAGCGAGCTGTTCGTCGGCGTCCAGGGAGGCTCGGTCACGACGTCACCCGGCAACAAGGGCAGCATCGGCGCCTTCACCGTGCCGTTCCTCTCGGGAGGTGATCTGTTCGGCTGGACCTCGCCGGACATGCTCGGCTGGCTGGAGGACCGTGGTTGGTTCATGATCGCCGACATCGCAGGGCTGGGCCGAGGTCTGACGACCGCGGTCACCTGGGACGTCGTGCTCACCATCGGTCTCTTCTTCGGCATCGCCTACCTCCTCTGGCACACCCCGCTCGGCCTGCGTCTCCGGTTCGCCGGCGAACGGCCGTCGGCGGCCGACTCACTCGGCGTGTCGGTGCACAAGATGCGCTACATCGGCATGGCGATCTCCGGTGGGCTCGCCGGCATGGGCGGCGCGGTCCTCGTGCTGTTCGCCAACCGATACCAGGAGAACCAAGTCGCCGGACGCGGGTTCCTCGGTCTCGCCACGATGATCTTCGGCAACTGGATGCCGGCGGGCACTGCGGCCGGCGCTGGCCTGTTCGGCTACGCCCAAGGGATCACGCTGCGGACCAATCCCGGCGATCTCGTCCGTGCGCTGCTCCTCGCTGCTGCGATCGGCCTCGTCGTCACCGCCTGTTACATGGCCTACCGCCGCAGCTACCGCGGCATGAACACGGTGTTGGTGTTCTCGCTGGTGACGTTCTGGGCGTACTTCGCCGCCGAGTCGCCCAACAACCAGCTCGTCTTCGTCACCCCGTACGTGGTGACGCTGATCGCGGTGTCGGTGGGAGCGCAACGATTGCGACCACCTGCCGAGGAAGGCATCCCCTGGTTCAAGGGGATGCAGTAGTCGCCTGTCGGCATGACGATCACCCACGAACAGGCGCGCCGCCTTCCCAAGGTGCTGCTGCACGATCATCTCGACGGCGGGTTGCGCACCTCGACCATCCTCGAACTCGCCGATCAGATCGGTTGGACGCTGCCGTCCAACGACCCCGATGAGCTCCAGGCATGGTTCAACCGTGGCGCCGACACGAACGACATCCTGCAGTACCTCGCCACGTTCGAGCACACGATCGCCGTGATGCAGACGGCGGAGGCGATCGAACGGGTCGCCTTCGAAGCGGTGCTGGATCTCGCCGCGGACGGGGTCGTGTACGCCGAGGTCCGCTTCGCGCCCGAGCTCCACCAGGCGCAGGGCCTGTCCCTGGAGGACATCGTCGACGCGGTCACGAGCGGGTACCGCCGAGGGGATGCCGCCGCAGCGTCGGCGGGGCAGTCCATCACCGTCAACGCCGTCGTCTGCGCGATGCGCACCGAGCAACGGTCGCTGGAGATCGCACAACTCGTCGACCGGCTCCGCTCCTGGAACGACAAGGTCGTCGCATTCGACCTGGCGGGCGCCGAGACCGGCTGGCCACCATCGCTCCATGCGGACGCGCTCGCCTTCGCTCGCAGCGCGCACCTCAACATCACGATCCACGCCAGCGAACCGCCCGATCTCGAGTTGATCTCCGACGCCCTCACCCACGGGGCGCACCGGATCGGGCACGGGGTGCGGCTGCGCTCCGACACGAGCCTCGTCGATGCCGACCAGACCGCCGCAGACGGCCTGCAGCTGGGGCCGCTGGCGCAGTACGTCCTCGACCACCAGATCCACCTCGAGATGGCCCCCACCTGCAACGTCCAGATCGGCGCGGTGCCCAGCATCGCCGACCATCCGGTCGGTCCCTTCCTCCGGGCGGGGTTCAGCGTCGGGCTGAACACCGACAACCGGTTGATGAGCAACGTGCTGCCCTCGTCGGAACTCCACGCCGTTGCCACCGCCCACGAACTGACCGGCGCCGAGATGCACCGCCTGGCGACGAACGCCATGTACGCCTCGTTCGCCCCGTTCGACGTCCGCCACACGATCGTCGACGACGTGATCACCCCCGCCTACGCCACGATGTGACGCGTGGTGCCAGGCACCATCTGTCACATCGACCGGCCGCCCCACCCGGCCGGCCACTAGGGTCCGTCGAATCCGAGGGGGATCCATGACGGGGAACACATCGAGACGACTCCTGGCGGTCGGCGCGCTCGCCGCGCTGGCGGTGGCCGCCTGCTCGGCGTCGGAC
>JBAWHL010000406.1:0-17042 GCA_049593815.1 Ilumatobacteraceae bacterium
TGAAGTTGTCCTCGGTGTCACCGATCGGCTCACCCGATGCAGGGTCGCCGACTTCGGCGAGGTACTCGAGGTGCCCGTGCGCGTGGCCCGTCTCACCCTCGGCGACCGAACGGAACAGCGCCGCGGAGTCGGGGTAGCCCTCGATGTCTGCCTTCTGAGCGAACCACAGGTAGCGGCGGTTCGCCTGGCTCTCGCCGGCGAATGCTTCCTTGAGGTTCTCGTGGGTCTTGGTCCCGGCCAGGTCTGGCATGTGTGTGCTCCTTGTTGTGATGTTGATGTGAAGAACAGTGATCGTCAGCCGGGCACCGTCGCACAGCTGCTGCAGGCGCCGCGGAAGACGATGGCGGTCGACGTGGCGACGAATCCGTCGAGGCCGTCGGCGACGAGGTCGTCGGCTCCCGTGACGTAGAGGTCGATGACGGTGCCGCACCCGTCGCAGACGCCGTGATGATGGTCGCTGACGTTGGGGTCGAAGCGGGTCGCCCCGTGGCCGAATGCGTGCGCCTGCAGTTCGCCCATGTCGGTGAGGTCGGACAGGGTGGTGTAGACGGTGCGCAACGAGATGCCGGGCATGACACCGCTCGCTCGGGCGTGCAACGCCTCGGCCGTCGGATGGCTCGTGTTGCCGTCGAGCAGGGTGAACAACAACCGTCGCTGCGGTGTCACCTTGAGACCCTTGGCCCGAAAGAGCTCCACGAGCTCGGACGGCGACTTCACTCGCCCGACCCTAGATGCACCCATTGTTTGTTCGCAAGGGATGCAGATTGGGAATGAGGCCTCGCCCGTCTGAACTTCTAACATCGGCGCATGCCTCGCCCCGCACCGTTCGAGCGATCGGCGATGGTCGGTGCGTTGCGAGAGTCAGCGAGGCCCGACGGTGAGCCCTTCGACGTCGTCGTGATCGGCGGTGGCATCACCGGGGTCGGCGTCGCGCTCGACGCGGCCACACGAGGGCTGCGCACCGCCCTCGTCGAACGTGACGACTTCGCGAGCGGGACGTCGTCGAAGAGTTCCAAGATGATCCACGGCGGTCTGCGCTACCTGCAGAACGGCGACGTTCGCCTCGTCTACGAAGCTCTGCGCGAACGGCGGCGGCTGATGCGCAATGCGCCGCACCTGGTCGAGATCCTGCCGTTCATGATTCCGATTCTCACCAAGGACGGGGTCGTGTCGAAGAAGGTCGCCAAGGCGCTCGGCTCGGCGATGTGGATGTACGACGCGACCGGCGGGTGGCGGATCGGCAAGCTCCACAAGCGCGTGGGGGCGGACGCCGCCGCACAGCACTTCCCCACCGCCGATCTCGACAAGCTGAGCGCTGGATTCATCTACTACGACGCGTCGGCCGACGACGCCCGGCTCACGCTCACGATCGCCCGCACCGCGGCCGCCAACGGAGCGATCGTGGCCAATCGGTGCCGCGTGGTCGGCATCACCCACGATGCTGGCGGGCAGGCCGACGGGGTCACGATCGACACCGGCACCGAGACCATTCGCGTGCCGACCCGCACGGTCGTCAACGCCGCCGGTGTCTGGGCCGATGAGGTCCGGGCACTCGACGAGGCACAGCACCCCAATTCGATTCGCCCCGCGAAGGGGGTGCACATGGCGCTGCCATGGGATCTGGTCCGCAACGACATCGCGGTGATCATCCCGGTGCGCAGTGACCGACGCAGCCTGTTCATCGTCCCGTGGGGCACGAAGAGCGACGGGACCTTCGAGCACGTGTACGTGGGAACGACCGACACCGACAACGACGAACCGCTCGACGACCCCCAGTGCGATGCCGACGACATCGACTACATGCTCACCGCCTTGAACGAGGCGCTCACCACCACCGTGACCCGTGACGACATCACCGGGGTCTGGGCAGGATTGCGACCATTGGTCACGTCCGTCACGACCGAGCCGAAGGCGAAGACCGCCGACCTGTCCCGCCGCCACCAGGTGGCCGTGAGCGAGTCGGGCGTCGTCCGAGTGAATGGCGGCAAGCTGACCACGTACCGTGAGATGGCCGAGGACACCGTCGACCGGGTCGTGCGGGGTCTCGACACCCCACGTCGCGCACGTCGGACCCGTACTCGTCGCCTGCCACTCGTCGGTTCGAGCCGACGAGCCCATCGCCAACGCGGCGATGCCGGACATCACCTCTCCGGGCGCTACGGCACGATGGCCGACGAGGTCAAGGCGATGGTCGCGCTCGACCCCGACCTCGGACGCCCGCTCGTCGAGGGGCAGCCGTACGTGCGCGCCGAGGCCGTGTACGCCGTGCGTCACGAGATGGCCACGACCCTCGACGACGTGCTGCTTCGCCGGACACGTGCGCATCTGTTCGACCGGGCGGCGAGCCTCGCCGCCGCACCCGACGTCGCACGGCTGCTCGCTGCCGAACTCGGGTGGGACGAGGCCGAGACCTCGAGCCAGCTCGATCGCTACCGTCACCTGTGTGCGGCCGAGGTGGCCGCATCGACACCGTCAGGAGTGCCCCATGGCGATCTCGCCGACACCACCGATTGAACTCAACGGAGCAGGGTCTCGACTCGGGAGCACCCCGGTCGAGGTTCCCGAGGACGCCCTCCACGCGCTGACGTCGATCTGCGAGGTCGTCACCGGCGAGCGTGACGTCGCCGAGTCCAGCCGTGACTGGTGGCCGCTCGCGCTGCACTGGGCGCTCGCCGGCGACGTGCCCCGCCTGGCGGACGCGGTGGTCCGCCCGTCGACGACCGAGCAGGTCGCCCGCGTGGTGCAGGTCTGCAACAACGCTCGTCTCCCGCTCACCGTGTCCGGCGGCCGCAGCGGTGTCTGCGGAGCGGCCGCACCGATCTTCGGCGGGGTCGTCCTCGACACCACCGCGCTCACCGGCATCGCATCCGTCGACGCTGTGTCCGGTGTCGTCGAGGTCCTCCCCGGCATGTTCGGCCCCGACCTGGAGGACGAACTGCGTGCCGAGCACGGGTTGTCCGTGGGCCACTTCCCGCAGAGCTTCGATCTCGCCACCGTCGGCGGATGGGTCGCGTCTCGTGGCGCCGGCCAGTACTCCACCCGGTACGGCAAGATCGAAGACATGGTCGTGGGGCTCGAAGCCGTGATGGCCGATGGCACCGTCATCCGTACGGGTGGCGCACCCGCAGCTGCTGCCGGCCCCGACCTCACACAGCTCCTGATCGGCTCGGAAGGAACGCTGGCGGTCATCACCCGGGTGTGGCTCCGAGCGCACACGACACCGACGCACGAGCGGCGCGCCGCGTATTCCTTCACCTCGTTCTCTGCCGGGGTCGAGGCGTGCCGCCAGGTGTTGCACGCCGGCGCCACGCCCGCGGTCCTGCGCCTCTACGACGCGGCGGAGTCCCAACGAGGTCAGGACGGGGACGGCACCGAGTGCATCCTGCTCGTGCTGGACGAGGGCGACGCCACCCTCGTCGACGCCACGATGGCGATCATCGAACGGGCCGTCGACGCCGCGGGCGGAACGGCCGCCGACGTCGCACTGGTGGAGCGCTGGCTCGGCCACCGCAACGACACCACCGCGCTGCAGGGCCTGACCCGCAAGGGGTTCGTGGTCGACACGATGGAGATCGCCGCGCCATGGTCGGAACTCGACAGCCTCTTCGACGACGTGCGCGCCGCGTTGATGAAGGTGCCGCACGCCCGTGCGGCGACCTGCCATCTGTCGCACAGCTACGCGGACGGTGCCTGCCTCTACTTCACGTTTGCCGCCACTCCCCCAGCCGAGGAGGTCGAGTCGACCTATGTCGCACTGTGGGACGCCGGGCAGCGCGCGGTGCTCGCCGGTGGCGGCAACCTGTCGCACCACCACGGTGTCGGCCTCAACCGGGCCCGTTTCATGCCGGAGGCGCTGGGATCTGCTCACCAGGTGCTCGTCGCGATCAAGTCGACGCTCGATCCGAACGGCATTCTCAACCCCGGCAAGATGGGCTTCCCGACCCCGTTCGGCGTGGTGCCGTGGCCATGAGCAACCGCTGGGACGTCGACGCGATCCGTGCCGGGATCGGGGTCTGCCTCATCCTGGCGATCCCGCTGACCCTGCTCGCCGCGTTCGTCGACAGTGACAGCACCGGTCTGAACGCACTGTTCTTCTTCGGTGCGACATTCGGCTTCGTCCTCGGCGGCGGCTGCGCCGCGTGGATCCAAGGCAGGGGAACGCCGATGAGCCACGGCGTGGTCACCACGATGATCGCCTACCTCGGTGCGCAGACGATCTTCGTGACGGTCCGTCTGATCCGCGGCGACTCGGTGAACTGGTTCGGTGTGTTCTTCACGTTGTCGCTCGTGATCCTCGCCGGGATCGTCGGAGGAATGCTCGGCAGCCAGCTCCAGGCGCGCGGGTTCGTCCCCTCGAGTCGGCGGACACCATCGTGAGTCTGGTGCTCGTGATCGACGTCGGCACGACCGGTCTGCGTGCCGCCGTGATCGACGAGACCCTGGCCGTGCGGGCGATGGAGTACCGCTCCTGCCCGCCGACCACCCCGGCACCCGGTCTCGTCGAGTTCGACGGCGTCGAGATGGCCACGAAGCTGCTCGATGCCTCCGCGGCAGCGCTCGCTCGGGTGTCCGAGCCGGTCGTCGCCGTCGGCATCACCAACCAACGGGCGAGCACGATCATCTGGGACCGTTCCACCGGTGTGCCGATCGGCCCGGGCATCGGCTGGCAGGACCTGCGCACCGTGGGCGACTGCATCGTTGCCAGGGGCGAGCACGGCTGGACGCTCGCACCGAACCAGTCCGTGACCAAGGCGGCGTGGCTGCTGGCCAACACCCCCGACCTCGACGGGCGCGACCTGTGCGTCGGCACGATCGACAGCTGGGTGGCGTGGACACTGACCGAGGGCACGGCCCACGTCAGCGACCAGACGAACTCGTCCGCCGCCACGAGCGGACTCCGCCTCGTCGACGGCAGCGGCTGGAACCAGCCGGTCTGCGATGCGTTCGGCATCTCGACGGACACGCTGCCCGACGTCGTCGACTCGGTCGGCGTGATCGGCCACGCCACCGCGCTGCCCGGCAGCCCGCCGATCGCGTCCCTCCTGGGCGATCAGCAGGCGTCGCTCATCGGGCAGAGCTGCGTTCGTCCTGGCCGGGCGAAGGTCACCTTCGGCACCGGGGGGATGCTCGACGTCTGCACCGATCACGGGGTTCCCGACAGCGCCAACCGCAACAGCGCCGGGACCTTTCCGCTGCCGTTGTGGTCTCGTGGCGGCGAACTCACGTGGGGGGTTGAGGGCATCATGTTGTCCGCTGGCACGAACGTGGAGTGGCTGCGTGACGACCTCGGCCTCATCTCGACGAGCGCCGAGAGTCACGATGTCGCCAGCGCGTGTTCCGACGCCGGCGGCGTGGTCTACGTGCCGGCGTTGATGGGTCTCGGCACGCCTCGTTGGGACTACGGCGCTCGCGGCACGCTGCTCGGCCTCACCCGTGGCACCGAACGTTCGCACGTCGTGCGCGCCGTGCTCGAGGGCGTCGCTCATCGCGGCGCCGATCTCCTCGATGCGGCCCGGGTCGATGCCGGGATCGACATCCACACCGTGCGCATCGACGGCGGCATGAGCGCCAATCCGACGTTCGTGCAGGCGTTCGCGAACGCGACGGGTTGCCCGATCGAGGTCTCACCGATCTCGGAATCGACGACCATCGGCGCCGCATTCATGGCCGGGCTCGGCGTCGGGCTCTGGTCCGACATGCACGACCTCGACGACCTGTGGAAACCAGCCGCGATCGTCGAACCCGAACCGACCGCACACACCGCCGCCGAACGTGCTCGCTGGCACGACGCGATCGAGCGATCGGCCGGTTGGATTCCCGAACTCTCCGCGTTGGACTTCTGAGCGATCACAGGATGACGGGACCCGCCACCCTAGAATTGCTCGGACGCCCTCCCAGCGGGAAGGCTGTTGTACGCATGACCTCGAAAGGACACTCCCCCGTGGACCTCCAATCCGCTGAACCTGCCAACTCTCGGCGACGCCTGCTCGGCGCGCTGGGCGCCGCAGGACTGGCCAGCGCAGCAGCGCTCAGCATCTCCCGCCCCGCATCGGCAGCGCCGTCGAGCCCGACCGACGCCGACAAGGATCTGTTGCGACAGGCCATGCAGTTGGAACTGACGGCTCGCGACCTCTACGAAGAAGCAGCGGGTGCGGGTCTCTCCGACGAAGCCACCGCGCTCGCGGAGGTCTTCGCCACGAACCACGCCGCCTACGCCGACAAGATCGCCGGCACGAGCGGATTCTCGGCGAACACCCGCAACGACGAGGTCTACGACGATCTCGAAGCCGCCTTCGCCGGCAGCAATGACGCAGCGTTCGTCGAGGCGGCCATGTCGCTCGAGAACACTGCCGCCGCGACCCACGCCTCGCTGCTCGGCGACTACGAGTCGACCTCCGCCCGGACCCTCACCGCCTCGATCGCCGTGGTCGAAGCCCGGATGGCCACGGTGCTCGCCGAGTTCGGTGGCCTCGCTGCCAACCTCGACGAACTGTTCGAACCCGATGCAGAGGCTCTGACCCTCACAGGCGGTGAAGCGTGATCAACCCAGCTGACTCCAACTCCTCGACGCGTCTCGGTCGTCGTGACGCACTCAAGCTCGGTGGGCTCACCGTGTCGCTGGCGGCGATCGCCGCTGCGTGTGGCGACGATCGCACCGGTGACGATGCACCCGGTCGCGTCGGCTATCAGCCGCCGATCACCGATCCCGGCGACTACGCGGTCGACTCGGCGGTCCTGTTGCGCACGATCTCGTCGGTCGAGAACACGGTGGCCTACGCCTACGGGAAGCTGCTCGAAGCCGGCGACCTCGAGGCCGATGTGTCCGTACTGGTCGAGCGCTTCATCGAGGACCACGAGAAGATCGCGCTCGAGATGGGTGCACTGACCGTGGCCGCCGGTGGCGAAGCCTGGGAATGCACCAACCCGTGGATGATGGAACGCTTGATCGAGCCGGTGCTCGCAGCGATCGACGTGAGCGATGAGCCCGAGATCGACGCCGTCAACACGGTGATCGCGCTCGAGAACCTGTCTGCGGCCACGAACCAGGAGATCACCATCGAGCTCGACGATCCCGATGCTGCGTCGGCGACGCTCGCCGCGGCGATTCTCGAATCTCGACAGTCCGCAGCGGTCGTTGCCCAGTCACGAGGCGCCGACGGCTACGTCAACCCCGCGATCAACGGCGGCGAAGCCCCGTCGGACAACCAGGGACGGCCGCTCACCTACTCCGTGGTGACCCGCTTCGGTTCGGTCGGCCAGATCGACCTCGTCGTCGGACCGCCGGACGAGAACGGTGTGCGTGAGTCGTTCGCGCTCCAGACCCCCTCGCTGAACTCGTACATCTACAACGAGACCGCACCGACCTGCTGATCGGGTCCGTACACTCGGCCCCGCAATGGTGAGGTGGCCGGGTGATCGCGGCGCTGCGTGCTGCAGCGTCGAGGAAAGTCGGGACTCCACAGGGCAGGGTGCTGGCGAGAGCCAGGTTGGGGCGACCTGACGGACAAGTGCAACAGAGAGAGACCGCCGATGGGCCGGGACGTGGCAACACGACCCGATCACAGGTGAGGGTGAAACGGTGCGGTAAGAGCGCACCAGCGGCGACGGTGACGTCGTCGGCTCGGTAAACCCCACCCGGAGCAAGGCCGAGCAGAGGGATCGAGCTGCCCGCTCGTCCGGTGCGTCGCAAGGCGTGCCAGACCCCCTCGGGTAGGCCGCAAAGATGGATGGTCACCGGGTGCAGCCCTTCGGGACTGCGCCTACAGAATCCCGCTTACAGGCCACCTCACCATTGCACCCACCGCACGCGGACCGCTCGGCGACGCGGGCCCGTTCCGATGAGCGAACCCCCACTCGCTGGGGCGTTCGCTCATCGCTGTGTTCAGGACTCGAGGGCGGCGGCGAGGGCTTCGAGCGTGCCGCTGATCGTGTCGCGGTTGCGCTGCTCCCGATCGTCGATGCCCGACATCGACTTGCTGAATTCCAAGGCCGACTCCGGCCGCAGGTCCTCGCTCCATTCGGTGACGAGCGTCCCGCCATCGGCCGCCTCGAGCCGATAGCCCCACGTGGCGTAGTGGAACTCCATCATCGAGCACTCGAACGCGAATTCCCGACCGCGCTCGGCCGCGATGATCTTGCCCTGGGTGGTCCACTCGTGCTCGCCGTTGCGGTTGTGCCCATCGAAGGTCGCACCGACCGCAGGGCCGTCGACACCTTCGTGCCACTCGCACGTGTGACACTCCGTCGACCACTCACCCATGCGCGTGACGTCAGCGATCGCGTCGTAGATCACCTCGGGCGACGCGGCAATGACCCGGGAGACTTCGACGTTCTGAGCCATCCCGTCAGTCCACCACAAGATGGCGCCGACCGCCGCACCGAACCCGACGGCAACTATGCAATTTCATTGCCGTCGGGATCGATGGTGTGCCAGTGGCCGTGGTTGTCGCGATGGACGTGGAAGCCGTGTTCTTTGAGCCGGTTGTGGCGTGGGCACAAGGGTTGACCGTTCCTGGGGACGCTGGCGCCGTGGGCTCTCCAGCTGAGGCTGTGGTCGGCGTCGCACCAGCTGGTGGGCCGATCACAACCAACCCACACACACTCGGTGTGCAACAACATCACCGCGTCACGCGCTGACCCGGTGAACAGCCGTGACCGGCGCCCCAGATCGATCACGACCGACGCTGAGTCGGTGACGACCCGACGGATCAGGCCCCACAACATGGTGTTCACCGCGTCAGCAGTGTTGAGTCGTTGCCCGCGTTCTGTGCGACACACGATGTCACGGAACCGTTCCGGCGGGACCGGTTCACCCAACACCGTCGATGCCACGGTGTCGATGTCACACAACACATTCAACGTCGGCACCGGCCGCCCGACGCCCGCAGGTGCCGTCGCCGCAGCACGCGCCATCGCCACGAGAGCGTCGGCGTGCCGTTGCGGCTCGGTCCGTGACAAGTCCCCCACCGTGACGTCACGCGGTTCACCGGAGAGGGCGAGGCGTTCGCGGGCTTCGGCCCAATCAGCGTGGAACTCGGCATCGACGAAGAACGCAAAGATCTCGAAGAACTCCGCCCCCGCCACCCCATCGAGACCCGCATGCAACTCCCAACCCCCATCGGGGCGTGGCGCCATGCGGGCGCACCGACGTTGCCGGTTGCGTTCCGCTGTCGCGGCGTCACCAGCAGGGTCCGCGAGCGCTTCCCAGGTGCGGGCGCGCCGTTCGAACACCGCATAGGGCTCATCCATGGCTTCGGGCAACAACAGCCAACACCCCCGCTCCAACACTTCACCAGGGATTCGCGGGTTCGCCGCGATGCGTGCCATCAACTGCATCTGGGCCACACCGATCTGGCCCGCGGCCTCGGCGTTGGCCCACATCGGACAACGCCGACGAAACCTCGCGCACTGCACACGGGCATACGCCTCGGGGCCCGACAGTTGCAACCGCTGCTTCATCCACGTCTTCGCCGTGAAATAGCCCTGCTCCCGGAACGGCTCAGCAACATCGACGTGACCCGCCACCGCCACCGACGCCGCATCAGCCTGACGACGCAACCGCTCCACCCCCAACGCCCACACCTCCACCTCCTCGACCGACAAGTCCTGCGCCCCGACCCGCTCCAACACGCCCAACGCCGCAGCAGCCTGCTCGATCACCGCCTCCAACCACCCAACCGACACCACCCGCTCACCCGGAGCCAACACCCGAACATCAGCCACCGGATCAAACCGACACCGCCCATCGCCCACACCCCACACGAACCCATCACCAAACACCGGGCCCACACCACCCTCGCCGTCCTCGCCGTCCTCGCCGCCCACACCAGCCTCGCCACCCTCGACGAACTCGACGAACTCGACGAACTCCGCATCTCCGACCACCGTCACACCACCATCATGACCACGGGGTGTCACAGGGTTGGCCGTGCGCACGAGGGCGCCCGACAGAAATCGAACGTCAGGTCCCGGCAGCGAGTCGGCGGTAGAGATCGATGTAGATCGCTCGGCGATCGGCCCGGAAGCCCTCCACGAGTTCCCCTGGAGCTGCGTGCCACCGGTGATCCGACCCGATCGTCGCGCGCGTCGTCGAGTGCGTGAGCACCCATGTCGGGTCGATCAACCAGGCGATCGGGGCGAGATCCCACATCACCCACGAGTGTCCGGGGACGAGCGGCTCGGCGGCGAGCGGATTGTCGCGGTACAACTGGGTCAGCAGTGCTCCGAGCGGCCCGCAGGGCTCGACGTGACGCTCCAGATCGGGCAGAGAGACCGACAGCGTGTCAGCGACCTGATACCCCGGGATGTACACGAGATTCACATCGTCGGCGAGCAACCGGTTCGACGCGTGCCGGTCCTGCAGCAGATTGAAGCTGTCGTCGACGTGGACGCTGCTCGTCGGGTACCCGGCGACGAACACCACCACCAACCGGTCAGCGATCGACGGATCGAGCAACAACGCGGACGCCACGTTCGTCGGGGCGCCGAGCACGGCGACGAACAACGGCTCATCGGAGGCGTGGACGAGGTCGATGATCGCCCGAGCCGCCTCGCTCTCGACGGCCCGGTCGGGCCGCTCCAGGAACTGTGCGGCACCGCGATGGACCGGAGGCGGCGCCTGCAACATCGCCGCGTCCAGCACTCGCAGGATCTCTGCGTGACTGCGTTCCATTCCGAGGGCTGGCGGCGCGTGAGCGATGAGCCCCTCGATCGTCTCAGCGCCCAGATCCGCCGCCAGCCCTTCGAACGCCGTGGCGGGCTGCTCGCCGCGCAAGGCTTGGGCCGCGACGAGATTCGCGAGATAGGGACCGTGCGCGAAGGGCGCCGCGGTGATCGCTTCGATGTGCAGGCGGTCCGCGGCGAGGAGCGCCCACGCCAACGCGAACTGGTCGTCGATCTCGTTGGCAGCGTCGGTGTCGATCACCACCCGCACCGGCCCGTCCGAGCGTGGAAGAAGGCTGATCGTGCTCGCGGTCGGCGCCATCCGCGCACCCTACGCGGACGCTCACACGCTCCTCGACCCTGCGCCGACCGCGTCGCTCATGTCGTGTCGTCGCGAGCGACAGAAAATTCGGGGAAATGGTCGCTCCGGTCCGTCGTCCACCAGGGGCGTACCACTAAGTTCCCCGGCGACATGGGGGTGTCTCTTTCAGACCGCGGGGTCGACGACTACAAGCGCATCGCGTGGCAATTCGTGCCCGCACTGGGTCTCGTCGCCGTCCAGGTCGCGTTCTTCGGCATGCCTGCCGGCGCGTGGGTACGCGGCATCGTCATCGGCCTCCTCACCGCACTGTTGGCCGTCGGCATGGCGCTCGTCTACCGAGCGAACCGAGTCATCAACTTCGCTCAGGCCGACCTCGGGTTCGTGCCCGCGTCGCTCGCGGTCGGGCTCATCGTCTTCTCGGGTCTCCCCTACCTGTTCGGCTTCGGCGTCGGGCTCGTCGCGGCGGTCGCCCTCGGCGCCATCGTCGAGTTGGCGTTCGTCCGCCGGTTCGCCACCGCGTCACGGCTCGTGCTCACCGTGGCCACCATCGGCATCACCCAGCTGCTCGCCGTCCTGGCCCTGCTGGTGCCTCAGATGTGGGACAAGAGCGCCGCCTCGCAACGCATCGACGCCCCGGTCGACTGGAAGTGGACGATCGGCACGTTCATCCTCTCGGCCAACGACATCATCGCCCTGATCGTGGCACCGCTCGCGATGGTCGCCGTCGCCGTCTTCCTCGGCACCACCCGACTCGGCACCGCGATCCGCGGGTCGGCCGAGCGCGGCGAGCGAGCCCTGATGCTCGGCATCCCGGTCGCCTGGCTGTCGACGTTGGTGTGGATGATCGCTGCGGCGCTGTCGTTCCTCGCACTGTTCCTCCGTGCCGGAATCCTGGGTGTCCCGCTCGGCGCAGCGCTGAGCCTCGTCACGCTGGTCCAGGCGCTCGCCGCACTCGTCATCGGCCGACTGCGGAGTCTCCCGACCATCGCCACGACCGCCATCGCGCTCGGCGTCCTCGAGTACGGCGTCGCATGGAACGCCAGCAGCCCGCTGCTCGTCACCCCGATCGTCGGCGGATTCGTGATGGTGGCACTGCTGCTCCAACGTCGCCAGTTCGGACGGGCCGACCGGGACGAGGCAGCCGCCTGGCGGCTCGCCGACGAGGTGCGACCACTCACCGACGCCGTCGCCAGATTGCCGCTCGTGCGCCTCATGCGCTGGGGGTGCGCGACGCTCCTCGTGGTCGGCCTGGTCCTGATTCCGATCCTGCTGCGCACCGACCAGATCATCAAGGCGACCGCGGTGGGCATCTTCGCCATCATCGGATTGTCATTGGTCGTCCTGTCCGGCTGGGCGGGACAGATCTCGCTCGGACAGATGGGTTTCGTCGCCATCGGCGCGGCGATCAGCGCCAAGTGCACGATCGAGTGGAACATCGACCTGTCGCTGGCGCTGCTGGCAGGCGGCGCCGCCGGCGCTGTCGCCGCGTTCGTCGTGGGTCTTCCCGCACTCCGCCTCCGCGGGCTCTATCTGGCGGTGACCACCCTCATCTTCGCGTTGGCGGTCAACTCGTGGTTGCTCAACCGCCAGTTCTTCGACTGGATCCCGCAAGAACGCGTCGAACGGCTGCCGCTGTTCGGCCGCATCGACGTCTCGACTCCCACCCGCTTCTACGTGTACTCACTCGTCGTGCTGGCGCTGGTGTACCTCGCCCTGCGGGGTGTCCGCCACAGCCGTACCGGACGCGCCATCGTCGCGTTGCGCGAGAACGAACTGGCCGCCCAGGCGTTCTCGGTCTCGCCGGTCCCGGTCAAACTCACGGCCTTCATCATCTCCGGCGGTGTCGCGGGCATCGCCGGTGGGCTCTTCGTCCACCTGAGCCAGAGCTTCGATCTCTCGAGCTACAGCGCCGGCGCCAGCCTCGACGTGTTCACCTCATCGGTCGTCGGCGGCCTCGGATCGCTCTTCGGTGGCGTCCTCGGCGCAGTGTTCCTGCGTGGCAGCCAGTGGTTCATCACCGCTCCGGAGTGGCGGCTCCTGTCATCCGCGCTCGGCGTGCTGATCGTGCTGCTGATCCTGCCGGGCGGGCTCGCCAGCCTCGTCATCAAGGTGCGCGATCGTCTGGCCACCTTGATCGTCGCCCGTGAATCCAACGGAGAGGAGGACGCCGAATGACTGCACCCACCAGCGTCGGGGACAACCTGCGCAGCTTCGGACGTGGCGTTCGCCACCCGATGCTCTGGCTGAAGGAGCTGTGCGGTGGAGAGGCCGCCTACCCCCTCCTGATCCTGTTCGCGCTCAACGCCGTCGACGAACTCGACCGCACCGCGTTCGGCATCCTGCTCCCCGAGATCCGCGAGTACTTCAAGATCGACATCGCCACGGCGCTGTCGCTGGTGGCGCTCTCCTCGGTCGCCGCACTCGCGCTGCAGGTGCCGATCGCCCAATTCGCCGACAAGTCCAAACGCATTCCACTCGTGGTGATCGGCGCCCTGATCTGGGGCATGTTCTCCGGGATGACCGGACTCGCGACCGGCCTCATCATCCTGACCATCGCCCGCTCCGGTTCGTCGCTCGGCAAGGCCGTCATCGACCCGACCCACAACTCGCTGATCGCCGACTACTACCCCATCGAAACGCGGTCGCGCGTCTACAGCTTCCACCGCGCTGCCAACGCCGTCGGCGCGTTCATCGGCCCGCTCAGCGCCGGTGTGCTCGCCTACTACTTCGACTGGCGCGTGCCGTTCCTGATCTTCGTGATCCCGACGGTCATCTTCGCCCTGTTGGCAACGCGACTCCCCGAACCGACCCGCGGACGCTGGGAACGCCATGCCACCGGCGCCAGCCAGGAGATCATCGACACCGAAGAGGAATCACCGTCGTTCGCCGAGAGCTGGCGCACCGCGCACAAGGTGAAGTCCCTCCAGCGGATCTGGTGGAGCCTGCCGTTCCTCGCCACGTCGCTCATCGGTTTCGTGACGCTCGCATCGCTCCTCTACGAGCAGAAGTTCAACCTCGACGAACGCGCCCGCGGCGTCGCCGCCGCTGTGTCCGAGCCGTTCCAGCTGGTCGGTCTCGTCGTCGGTGCCCGCATCGCCACCCGACGTTTCATCGGCAACGTCAAGGGCCTGATCCGCTTCGTGGCCTCGATTGCACTCCTGACGTCCATCGCCTCCGCCGGGTTCGCCTTTGCTCCCAACGTCGTGCTGGCCGTCGCTCTCAACTGTGTGATCTCCGCCTCCCTGGCCATCATCGGGCCCGGCGTGCTCGCCGCCTTGTCGCTCGCCATCCCGCCCCGGGCCCGGGCGACCGGCTTCGCCATCGGGTCGCTGTGGGTCATCCCCGGTCTGGCGATCCTCCCCGTCATCGGCTGGGTGGCCGACTCGTGGTCGATCGAGATCGGGATGCTCGTCATGATCCCGATGTTCATCATCGGCAGTCTCCTGCTGCGCAGCGTCGCCGACGTGATCGACGACGACATCGCCCAGGTCTGGCAGTCCGCTGCGGCCCGTTCCGAGGTGCTGTACGACCGGCGACAGGGCACGACCAACCTGTTGCTGCTCAAGGGCGTCGAGGCCGGCTACGAGAACCGACGGGTCCTGCAGGGCATCGATCTCCACCTCGACGAAGGCGAGATCGTCGCCCTGCTCGGCACCAACGGCGCCGGCAAGTCGACACTGCTGAAGTCGATCAGCGGCATCGTCGAGGCCGATCGCGGCGCCATCGTGTTGGACGGCCGTGACATCACCCACGCACCGCCCAACGAGATCGCTGCACTCGGCATCGTCCAGATGCCCGGTGGCCAGGGTGTGTTCGGGTCGCTGACGATCCGAGAGAACCTCGAACTCGCCGGGTGGACCAATCGCCGTGACCCCGACGGCGTCGCCGCGGCGACCGCCGAAGTGCTCGAGATGTTCCCGATCCTCGAGGAACGGCTCGACCAGCCGGCAGCGAACATGTCCGGTGGCCAGCAACAGATGCTGGCACTCGCG
Source organism: Ilumatobacteraceae bacterium (assembly GCA_049593815.1). Classification (GTDB taxonomy): domain Bacteria; phylum Actinomycetota; class Acidimicrobiia; order Acidimicrobiales; family Ilumatobacteraceae; genus Sva-07. The sequence continues at coordinate 14,977 of JBAWHL010000406.1, forward strand.
ATGAGCTTCGTGATGCGCCCACGGGTGCTGCTGATCGACGAGCTGTCCCTCGGCCTCGCTCCCGTGATCGTCGGCCAACTGCTGCCGATCGTGCGCCGCATGGCCGACGACGGCGTCACCATCGTCCTCGTCGAACAGAGCGTGAACGTCGCGCTGACCGTCGCCGAGCGCGCCTACTTCCTCGAACGCGGCCAGATCATGTTCGACGGCCCGACCGCGGAACTCCTCGAGCGCCCCGACCTGCTCCGGTCGGTGTTCCTCTCCGGCGCCAGTACCAGCGAGGACCAGGCAGCGATCCGTCACGAACTCCACGAGATCGACACCACGGGCGAGCCCGTGCTGCGCGCCAAGGACCTGAGCGTGTCATTCGGCGGCATCCGCGCCGTCAACGGGACCTCGTTCGACATCTGGCCGGGCGAGGTCGTTGGCGTCATCGGCCCCAACGGCGCCGGCAAGACCACGGTGTTCGACCTCGTGTCCGGCTTCACGCCGCTCGATGCCGGCACCATCACGTTCAACGGTCGCGACATCACCAACATGGGAGCGTCCGGGCGAGCCGACCTCGGCCTCGGCCGTTCGTTCCAGGACGCCAAGATGTTCCCCGAGCTCACCGTCACCGAGACGTTGGCGATCGCGCAGGAGCGATTCGTGGGCAGCCGCAGTGTCGTCGCGGCAGCACTCCACCTCCCGATGGCCGTCGATTCAGAGCTCAAGGTCGCCCTCCGCGTCGACGAACTGCTCGAGCTGATGAACCTCGGCGACTACCGACATTCCTTCGTCAGGGAGCTGTCCACCGGCACCCGGCGAGTGGTCGACCTGGCGTGCCTCGTGGCGCACCGGCCGGCCGTGATCCTGCTGGACGAGCCCACCTCGGGCATCGCCCAGCGAGAAGTCGAAGCGTTGGCACCGGTCATCCGGCGGCTGCGCGACGAGATGGGTGCGAGCCTGGTCATCGTCGAACACGACATTCCATTCGTGTCGGCGGTGTCGGATCGGTTACTCGCACTCGAACAGGGCCGGGTCATCGCGACCGGCCCGCCAGCGGACGTTCTGGCCCATCCAGACGTCGTCGAGTCATACCTCGGCACCTCAGGTGCCGCGATCGCCCGCTCAGGGGGAACGGAGTAGACCATGCAACCAGCACAGGCAGAAGGTGGCGGATCGTCGTCCACCAATTTGAAGAAGTGGGGACCGATCGGAGCGATCGTCATCGTCGTGGCTGCGATCATCGGCTTCGTCGTCGTCTCGGGGGGAGACGATGACGGTGACGATGCAGCACCGGCGACCACCGAAGCACCCGACGGTACCGACGCACCGGACAGCACGGACGCACCGGACAGCACCGACGCACCCGACACGACCGACGACACGGTCACGACCGACGCACCGGACACCGGCGGGGAGGTCACCTTCCCGCTGTCGTTCAGCCAGGCCGAGGAGCAGGGCATCGACGTCGACTGGGGCGAGCGCTGTGACCCCGAGACCGGCAGAGTGGCCATCAAGTGGTACTTCGCCGACGAGTGCTACGCACCGTTCGAGGGGGACAACGGCGGCGCCACCGCACCCGGCGTGACCGCCGACTCGATCAAGGTGGTGCTCTATCAGGGACCCGACAACGACCCGATCATCGACTACCTGTCCGATGCCGTCGCCGTCGACGACACGAACGCGGAGTCCGAGCAGACCGCACGCGACATGCTCGAGATGTTCTCGTCGTACTACGAGTTCTACGGCCGTTCGATCGACCTCGAGACCTACGTCAGCACCGGTCTGGCGAGCGATGAAGTGACCGCCCGCGCCGATGCTGTTCGCATCGCCGAGGACTACGAGCCGTTCGTCGTGCTCGGCGGACCGGCACTGACGAGTTCGTTCGCCGACGAGCTCGCCGCTCGCGACGTGATGTGCATCGGTTGCACCCCCGGTCAGCCGCCGAGCTGGTACGCCGAACGGGACCCCAACGTCTGGGGTCTCGCGATCAGTGCCCGACAGGCGCGCGTACACGACCGCGAGTTCATCGCCAAGCAACTGCTCGGAAAGAACGCCGAGTACGCAGGCGACGAAGCGTT
>JBAWHL010000407.1:0-11424 GCA_049593815.1 Ilumatobacteraceae bacterium
GGATCGACGCGGCGTCGATCGCGCCTTCGGCGGCGCCGGCACCGACGAGGGTGTGGATCTCGTCGATGAAGAGCAGGATGTCGCCGCGCGACTTGATCTCCTTGAGGACCTTCTTGAGTCGCTCCTCGAAGTCACCGCGGTAGCGCGAACCGGCGACGAGTGCGCCGAGGTCGAGCGTGTAGAGCTGCTTGTCGGTGAGCGTGTCGGGCACGTCGTTGTTGACGATCTTCTGGGCGAGGCCCTCGACGATCGCGGTCTTGCCGACGCCGGGCTCACCGATGAGCACCGGGTTGTTCTTCGTGCGACGCGACAGGATCTGCATCACGCGCTCGAGCTCGCTCGTGCGACCGATGACCGGATCGAGCTGACCCTCGCGGGCGGCTTGGGTGAGGTTGCGGCCGAACTGATCCAGGATCTGGCTGTTGCCGCCCTTCTCGTCGTCCTTGCTGCCCGGGCCGACGCCCGCGCCGGCCGGAGCCTGCTCGCTGCGGCCGCCGCCACCGGTGGAACCCGAAGGACCCTGGTAGCCGGAGAGGAGCTGGATGACCTGCTGGCGAACTCGCGACAGATCGGCGCCGAGCTTGACGAGCACCTGTGCGGCGACGCCTTCGCCTTCGCGGATGAGGCCGAGGAGGATGTGCTCCGTGCCGATGTAGTTGTGGCCGAGCTGGAGGGCCTCGCGCAGTGAGAGCTCGAGGACCTTCTTGGCGCGCGGGGTGAAGGGGATGTGGCCGGACGGCGACGAGCCGCCTTGACCGATGATCTCCTCGACCTGGCTGCGCACTGCTTCGAGGGAGATGCCAAGGCTTTCGAGTGCCTTCGCGGCAACGCCTTCACCCTCGTGAATCAGCCCGAGCAGAATGTGCTCGGTGCCGATGTAGCTGTGGTTGAGCAGGCGAGCTTCTTCCTGCGCGAGTACGACGACTCTGCGGGCTCGGTCTGTGAAACGTTCGAACATTTGGAGTGCCCTTTCCACGAAGTGGGATTCCGTGAGTCAACCCTACCGGCGCCCGCACGGGTCGCCCGGCAGGGGCCTCGTGACAAAAAGATCAAGAAATCCGGGAATACGCCGCCCGCCCCCGTCGCCCCGCCCCACCCACCGTTACATCAGGGGTCAGACCCCGATTGTAACGCTGGTCAGCGGACGCCCTGGGCGTCGGGCAACGACCAGATCAGCGATTCGAGGAGGAGTTTCTCGTTCGGGTTGCGGTCGAGTGCCTCGATCGCGCCGTGGATTCGGCTGACCGCTCCGGCGCACGAGTCGACGTCGGTGGTCCCGCCGTTGATCGCCGTGTCCCGATACGTCGCCGCCATTGCGGCGAGACCGCTGCGCAGTTCGTCGGTGCGGTAGCGGCGAAGTTCGCGCTTGTGGCGTTCCTCGAGCTGCTTCTTTCCGCTGCCGCGTTCGCCGTGCGCCTTGATCCGCTCGTCGAGCAGGGCGGCTTCCTCGGCATGGCGCGCGGCCAGCGGTTCGGATGCCGCGTCGATCAGGGCGAGCAACTCCGATGCGGTGCGGATCGCAACGGAGCCCGAGCCGTCGAGCTGATGCGGTGTGTGTGCGAATGCATCGCGCCGCTCGGACAGTGCTGGATCGGTGGCGAGCACGCGGGCTCGGTCGAGGTCGCCGTGCGCGGATCGTGCGGCGGTCATCGCGGCGGCGGGATTGATTCCCTCGGTGACGAGACGTGCCGCGACGACGTCGGGGCCGATCGCGCGGAAGTCGATGCGTGCGCAGCGCGACGAGATCGTGATCAGGTCGTGTGGGACGAAGTCGGCGAGGATGATGAACGTCGTCGAGTCGGGCGGCTCCTCGATCGTCTTCAGCAGCCGACCCGCACCCTCGGGGGAGAGCAGGTGGAAGTCCTCGAGGATCATCACCTTGGACGATCCCTCCGACGGCGTGAGCGAGGCCTCACGGATGATCGAGATGGCCTGGTCCTTGTCGATCCGCGCGCCGGTCCGTCGTACCTCACGGACGTCGGGGTGCTCCCCGCGCAGGATCAGCTCCGCATCGCGCGCCGTGGAATCCTCGGCTCCGGTCATCAGCCGAACGGCGAAGGCCCGCGCTGCTTGGAGCTTGGTCGAACCGGCGGGCCCGAGGAACATGTAGGCGTGGACGGCGCCACGTTCGGCGGCTGCGCGCAGCCGGGTGATGGCGTCGGTCTGCCCGACGACGTCGTCCCAGATGGGCCCCGCCTGGCCGGTCACTGCACGCCCCGTTCGGCGAGGGCGGCGCGGATGTCGTCGGCGACCTGGTCGACCGAACCGGTCGCCTGCACGGTCAGCCATCGGTCGGGGTCGGCGGCGGCCATGGTTCGGAACCCGTGGAGGACCCGTGCGTGGAAGGCGTCGCCTGCCGCTTCGAACCGATCGAGATCGCGGCGGCTCATCCGCTCGGCGATGACCTCGTCGGGTGTGTCGAGGAACACGATCGTCGTCGGCCACAGTCCGTCGGTGCCCCACTCGTTGAGGTGGCGCACCTCGCCGATGTCGAGCTCGCGGCCGTAGCCCTGGTAGGCGAGTGACGAGTAGACGGATCGATCGCTGACGACGGGTCGCCCGGCTGCGAGCGCGGGAGCGACGATTTCGGCGAGGTGTTGTGCGCGGTCGGCGGCGGTGAGCAGTGCTTCGGCTCGAGCCGCCAGATTCTCGACCGTGGTGTCGTGGAGGATTTCGCGGATTCGGGCGCCGATCGCGGTGCCGCCGGTCTCGCGGGTGAGCACGGCGCCCATCGATTCGGCGAGACGCCGGGCCTGGGTCGACTTGCCGCAGCCCTCGGCGCCTTCGAAGGCGATGTACGCGGGTCGATCACTCACGGATGGCGATGGTACCGATCGCCGACCCCGTCATCCGTTTTCGTACTCCCGGGCGGGAACAGTTCCCGCCCGGGAGTACGAGAAGCGGTGGTGGGTTGAGATTCGACGAGTCGGGTACTCCAGACCTCGACGCCCACACGGTGTGGCCGTCAGAGGAGGAAAGCACATGTTCGCAGCACTCGGAATCATCCTGATCGTCGCTGGCGCGATCATGGCCTTCGCCATCGACACTGCTGTCGACAACGTCGACCTGCAGGCGGTTGGGTACATCATGATGGCCGGCGGTGCGGTGTCACTGCTCGTCGCCGCGATCCAGGGTCTGGGTTGGATGAGCCGCAGCAACCGCAAGTTCGAGACGGAGCGGCACATGTCCGCCGACGGCACGCACTACGTCGAAGAGACGCACACCCACTGACCGCGCGGCCAGCCGCTTTCGTGCTCTCGGGCGGGAACTGTTCCCGCCCGGGAGTACGAGAAGCGGTGGTGGGCCAGGGAGGCAGCCAGGGAGTCAGGCGGGGAGTTGGGCGGCGAGGTAGAGCTCGAGGCCGATGTCGCCGATGATCTGCAACTGGGTCTCGATCCAGTCGAGGTGCTCCTCTTCGCCGACCAGGATGTGCTCGAGCAGCTCGCGGCTGCCCGGGTCTCCCTCGCTCAGCGTGAGCGCGATGCCCCGGCGGTACATCTCGACCGCTCCGGCCTCGAGTTCCCGATCGAGTTCGAGCTGTTCGGGAATCGTCTCGCCGACGCCGACGGTGCCGAGGCGCTGGAGGTTGGGATGCCCGTCGAGCAGCAGGATGCGCTCCATCAACTTGTCGGCGTCGCGCATCTCGCCCATCGACTCCTCGCGGAACTTCTCCGCGATCCGGGACCAGCCATGGTGGTCGGCGATCTTTGCCGCGGCGTAGTACTGGTTGATCGCGGTGAGTTCCGCGGTCAGTGCCTCGTTCAGGAATTCGATGACGTTCGGGGAGCCGTTCACGCCGCTGACACTAGGCCACGGCGCTGCGGCGATGCCACGGGCGTCCCGACACTGAGCGCGTGCTCGGCGCGTGCCGCAGCCAGCAGTCGATCGATGGTCGGTCGACAGCCGCCGCACTCGCCGCCGGCGCCGCAGGCCGCGGTGATGTCGTCGGTGGTCACCGAGGGGTCCGCGGTGAACTGCGTGATCACTCGGTCGTTGATCCGCAGGCAGTGGCACACGACCATCAGCTGACTCCGTGCTCGCGCGGTGGGGCGGTGTCGACGAAACCAGAACGATTCATCATGCGCTTCCCCTATGGGTGGCTGTTAGGACGTCCTAACGATACGCACGTGGGTGCCTGACGCGCAACTCGCGCGTCGGGGATGTGGTCACTCGGCGAGATCGGTGATGACCGGCTGTGCAGCCGTCTTCTTGGCGGCTGCCTTCTTCGCGGCGGCCTTCTTCTTGGCCGGCTTCTTCGCGGCGGCCTTCTTCTTCGTCGCCCGCTTCTTCTTGGTCGGACCACCCTTGGCGATGATCGCCTCGCGGCGGATCGCCAGCAGCTCGTATGCCCGCTCGGGGGCCATCTCCTCGAGGCGGTCACCCTTGCCGAGCGACGCGTTGGTCTCCCCATCGGTGACGTACACACCGAAGCGGCCGTCCTTGGCGACGACGGACTTCTCGCTCACGGGGTCGGTGCCGAATTCGCGCAGCGGACCCTTGGCGGCGAGGTTGCCGCCACCGCGCTTGTACACCTTGGGCTGGCTGAAGATCTGCAGTGCCTCGTCGAGGGTGATCTTCAACAGCTGGTCCTCGGAGTCGATGTTGCGGTAGTCCTTCTCCTTCTGCACATACGGGCCGTAGCGGCCGTTGTTGGCGAAGATCGGAACGTCGTCGGCAGGGTCGACGCCGAGCTGACGCGGGAGCTGCAACAGCGCCTCGGCGTCATCCATCGTGATGTGTTCGAAGACCATCGTCTTGAAGAGGCTCGACATCTTCGGCTTCTCGAGCCCCGGCGGCGGGTCGTCGTGGGTGCCCCACTGGACGTACGGGCCGAAGCGACCGTTCTTCGCGAACACCGGCAGGCCGTCGAGCTCGCCGATCGGTTCGTCGGACTTCGGTAGTGCGAGCAGCTCGATCGCCTTGGCGACGGTCAGTTCGTCCGGGGTCAGGTCGTCGGGGACACTGGCGGTGTCCTCGCCGCGCTTCACGTACGGCCCGTACTTGCCCGGCTTGACGACGATCGGTTCGCCGTTCTCGTCGGGACCGAGCGGGAACGTGTTGATCTCTGCGGCGTCGATCTCGTCCAGGTTCTCCTCGACGAGACGCTTCAACCCGCGCAGGGCATCCGCTCCCACGCCGGCTTCGGCGGAGATCGGCTGCGTGTCACCGTCACCGGTGTCGCCGAAATAGAACCGCTTGAGCCACTTGTCCTTGGCTCGGACGCCTCGGGCGATCTCGTCGAGGTCGGCATCGATCGATGCGGTGAAGTCGTAGTCGACGAGCGCGTCGAAGTGCTCCTCGAGCAGACGGATCACGGCAAAGGCGGTCCAGGTCGGCACGAGGGCCTGCCCCTTCTTCCACACGTAGCCGCGGTCCTGGACCGTCTGGATGATCGACGCCCAGGTGGAGGGTCGGCCGATGCCGAGTTCTTCGAGCCGTTTGACGAGCGACGCTTCGGTGTAGCGCGCCGGCGGCGACGTGGTGTGGCCGTTCGGCTCGATCGAGGCGATCGGGACCGAGTCGCCCTGGGCGAGCGGCGGCAGCAGCGCTTCGTTCTCGGCGGCGTCCTCACCGGTCTCCTCCTTGGAGGCGACGTAGACGGCGCGATAGCCGGGGAAGGTGATGGTGGTGCCGGAGGCGGCGAACTCGCAGTCGGTCAGTTCACCGGTCGTGCGATCGGTGGCGTTCGCCGCGAGGCGCACCGACACGGTGACGCCGGCGGCGTCGGCCATCTGTGACGCCAGCGTGCGTTGCCAGATGAGTCGATACAGCGCCAGATCCTGGCTGTTGAGCTCACTGCCGAGCGCCTGCGGAGACCGGTACGGCGTGGTCGGCCGGATCGCCTCGTGGGCCTCCTGCGCGTTCTTGACCTTCGACGAGTACTGCTTCGGTGCGGCATTGAGGTAGTTGGCGCCGTACTCGCTGGTGACCGCGGCACGGGTCGCCTGCATCGCCTCGTCGGACAACACGACGTTGTCGGTACGCATGTAGGTGATGTAGCCACGCTCGTACAGGCCTTGAGCGACGCGCATGACCTGCGACGACGACAGGCGCAGCTTGCGGCCGCCCTCCTGCTGCAGGGTCGAGGTCATGAACGGTGCCTTGGGTGCCGAACGGTACGGCTTCTCCTCGACGGAGCGGACCGTGAAATCCGCGTCGGCGAGACCGTCGGCGAGCGATCGGGCGCGGTCCTCTCCGAGGGCGACGACCTTGTCGGACACCTGCCCGCGGTTGGTGAAGTCCTTGCCGGTCGCGATGCGGCTGCCGTCGACGGCGATCAACTTCGCGTCGAAGGTCGGCTGCGTCGCCGTTCCGAGGTCGATGTCCCAGTAGTCGGCGGTGATGTAGGCGATGCGTTCACGCTCGCGCTCGACGATCAGCCGCACCGACGGGCTCTGGACGCGGCCGGCCGACAAGCCGCGGTTGACACGGCGCCACAACACCGGCGACACCTCATACCCATACAGGCGATCGAGGATGCGACGGGTCTCCGCTGCGTCGACGAGTCCGTAGTCGAGCCCGCGTGGGTTGTTGACGGCGTGGTCGACCGCCGACTTGGTGATCTCGTGGAACACCATTCGCTTCACGGGCACCTTCGGCTTGAGGTACTCGAGCAGGTGCCAGGAGATCGCTTCGCCCTCGCGGTCTTCATCGGTCGCGAGATAGAGCTCCGAGGCGTCCTTCAGCGCTGCTTTGAGATCCTTGACGACCGTCTTGCCGCGTTCGGTCAGTTCGTAGGTGGGCTTGAAGCCGTTGTCGACATCGATGTTCAGCCCCTTCGAGGGCAGGTCGGCGACGTGGCCAACCGAGGCGCGCACGTCGTAATCGCTGCCGAGAAACTTCGACAGTGTCTTCGCTTTGGCGGGCGACTCCACGACGACGAGGGGTTTTGACATCGGTGCCTTTCGCTTGACGGGGCGAGGTTGTGACTACGGGATGGGTGGTGCGGTTGTCAAGGCGCAGTGTGCCGAACGATAGGGCGATCCGCGCCGATCTGATCGTTCGCCGGTGCGGCGGCAGCCGTTCGGGGGAGGAACGTCGAGGGTCGGGCGGCCGGTCGGAGGAGCGGTGTGGCGGGCGTCCGGGAGCGCCTCGACGGGCCGTTCGACGGCGGTCGAGGTCACGGGCAGTACGGTGCGGACACGATGAATTCCGACGTCGGCTCACCCGACGCTGCACCCGGTGTCGCCCCTGATCGGGCGCTCGGTTGGGATGCCGACTTCGACGCGTCGTGGCGCGAACTCGGATCGCCTGCCGGCGTCGGTCGGGTGTCTCGACTCGACCGTGGTTGGAGCACCGTGATCCGTTCGATGGACGAGGCGCGCGGGCTCGCTGAGCCGCTGCGAGTTCGCAACATCGGCGCCGACGTGGCGGTCGGTGACTGGGTCGCGGTGAGCGGTGACGAGGAGCGCGTGGAGCACGTGCTCGACCGCCGGTCGGCGTTCACCCGGCGGGCATCCTTCGACGGCATGCGAGCGGTGTCGCACACGTTGGCGGCGAACATCGACGTGGTGTTCCTCGTGCACGCGCTGGGTTCGCCACCGAGCCCTCGGCGTCTCGAACGCGAGTTGGTGCTGACGTTCGATTCGGGCGCCGAACCGATCGTCCTGCTGACCAAGACCGATCTCGTCGACGATCCCGAACCCGGTCGAGAGGCACTGCGCGACGTGTCGCTCGGTGTGCCGGTGCTGCTCGCGAGTGGCAAGTCGGGCGACGGTGTCGATGCGATTCGCGGCTACGCGGCGGGCAACCGAACGCTCGCGTTCCTCGGAGCCAGCGGTGTCGGCAAGTCGACGCTCGTGAACGCACTCATCGGTCGCGAGCGGCAGGCGACGTTCGAGGTGCGTGAGGGGGACCAGCGCGGGCGGCACACGACCGTCGCGGCCGAACTCGTGCCGCTGCCGGGTGAGGGATGGCTGATCGACACGCCAGGCGTGCGCGCGCTCAGCCTCTGGTTGTCGGGCAACGGCATCGAGCGGGCGTTCGCCGACGTGTTCGACCTGATGGACGGTTGCCGCTTCCGTGACTGCAAACACGATCGGGAACCGGGGTGTGCCGTCCAAGCAGCGATCGATGCGGGCACGCTCGACCCGATCAGGCTCGTCAGCCTCGAACGGCTGATCGAGGAGGAAGCCGCGCTCGAGGAGGAGCAGCGGGCGCACGACAAGGCCGGCGACAAGCGCGCTGGTGGGCGGTCGAGGCCGCCCGAGGAATCCGAGTTCGACGACGTGTAGTCGGGCGTCGAGTGTCGACGCCGGGCCGTTCAGGCCGTTTCGAGGGACCAGGTGGTGTTGGGGGGCCTCGTCCAGACGGTCGTCCGGTTCACCGCGGCGACTGGCAACGGTCCGTAGATGTGTGGGTACAGGACGTCGACCGTCGAGCTCGGTGGCTCGAAGACGATCTTCGATGGGACGAGCAGCGGATCGATCGTCAGGATCACGAGTTGGTCGAGATCGGCGTAGTAGCGGTTCGCGGTCCCCTCGATGAGGTCGCGGGTCGAGCAGTGGATGAAGCCGACCTCCTCGAGCGTCATGCCGCGTGTCGACCGGCGGTACTCGCCGGTCGTGAAGGCCTCGGCCCAGTCGGCGGGCAGCGCGAGGTGGAAGATCGGACCGTCGATCATCGGTCAGCCGATCGATGCCCGGACGTCGACGGCGCGATCGAATCGTGAACGTTCGAGCCGGGTTCGCAGGGCCTCGCGGGTGCACACGACCTGGAGATCGCCGCCCGCGTCGCGGGCGGTCGCCGCGGCTCCGAGCAGGACGCCGAGCGCGGCGTCGTCGAGCGCTCTGGTGGCATCGAGGTCGACCACCAAGGTGTCGCCGGAGTGGCGGCGGATGACGTTGGTGAGATCGTTCTGGAGCTGGTCGACACTGGACATGTCGAGGACGCCGTCGATGGCGACGACGATCGTTGCGCCCACCGTGGTCACGGTCGTGTGAATGGTCACGATCACGAAGGCTACGGCGGTGGTTCGACTGCCATGGTGACCGTCGCCGTGTGGGTCACCGGTCCGACCAGCGCGCCGATGATCGCAACGTCGACGGGGTCGACGTGGGTGACGGTCACCGTGACCAGTTCGGTGGTGCCTGCGCGGGTCGTCGTCGTGGTGACGTCGATGGGGAGACGGACCGCCCGAGTCGCTGCGGTCTCGGCGGCACCTCGGGCGTCGGCAGCGACCGCCGCCGCCCGGGCACCTTCCCGAGCGGCGAGTTCGACTGCCAGTTCGTTGCGCACGGCGATCCCGATCGTCACCAACCCCAACGCCATCACGACCACGATCGGCAGGACGAGTGCGAACTCGACGGCCGCCTGGCCGCGTTCGCTCTCCTGCGGTGAGGTGGGGTGGTTTCCCGGTGCCGGGGATCGGGGTCGGGAGGTCACACCTTGTCGATGACCGAGTCGATGACGCTGTTGAAGAGTCGGCTGATGCGTGCCGCACCTCCGCCAGCGGTGGCCCAGGCGACGACCATCAGGCCGACGAGGGCGGCAGCGAGCAGGACGAGCGCGTACTCGGTGGTGGCCTGGCCGCGTTCGTCGCTCGTCCGATGGTGAAGGCGTTCGCTCGCGCGGTGCGTGGCGTTCAGGACATGGACATGGAGATGGACGTAGAGAACGAGGTACGTGGGCATGGTGGCCTCCGGAGTTCCTGGTGGGACGGGTGATCGGGGTCGAATCGACGCGGGGAGGTCACCAGGCGGGGCTGCCGAGCGACGAGAGTGCGGCGATCACCGCGGGAGCGATCGCGAGGAGGACGAACGAGGGGAGGGTGCAGATCACCAAGGGGAACGACAGCCGGACCGGGAGCTTGCGGGCGTCGGCTGCGGCGGCGCGCCGACGGGCGTCGCGAGCGTCGGCGGTCAAGCGATCGAGCACCGGTTCGAGTGGCAGCCCGTATCGCTCGCAGGATGCGATCGTGTCGGCGAGACCACTGGCGCCGGGCCCGAGGATCTCGGGGAGCGCGGACAATGCGTCAGCGAACGTGTGACCGCGCTCGACTCGGTGGATGACGACCTCGCACGCCGGGCCGATCGTGTCGGGAGCGGCATCGACCAGTGCCTCGATCGCCAGCCGAGGGGTGAGGCCGGCTCGGATGCTCAACACGAGCAGGTCGAACGCATCGGGCAGCGATCGCTCGAGGTGGCGTCGCTGTGCTCGCCGTGCGAACACGGGTGTCGCTCGCCGCCAGAACACGACGCCGGCCGCGACGGCACCGAGCAGCAACGGCCCGATGACGAGGAGGCCAGCGATGGCGGCGACGCCCGTGCCGGCTCGTCGCACGTGCGGGTCGAATCGCCGGTTCGTCGCCAGCGGCGCGAGACGCCGCGCCGACGGTGCTCGGAGTCGCCGACATCCGACATGGGTGATCGTCGCTGCAGCGAGCGCGACGAGCATGCTCGTCATGACCCGGCGCCGACCACTCGTCGCATCCACAGCCAGCCGATCGCGTTCAGCACGAGCCCGGCACCGATGCACAGTGCCCCGACCGGGCCGGAGGCGACGTGGCGGACGTCGGGGTCGGTGGCGAGGAGGAGTCCGAGCATCAGGAGCGGCACGGCGGTCAACACGTGCGCCGACAGTTGGGCCTGGGCGGCCTGCACGCCGCGTTCGTCGACGTCGGCGGCTCGCTGGCGGAGCGCGGCAGCGGTGCGGTCGATGGCGGCGGCCGACGATCCGCCGATCGTGGCGATGGCGGCGATGACCTGCAGCGCGAGGCGGAGGTGTGGACCCCTGTCACCGAGACCGGTGATCGCCTCACCGGTCGCCCGTCCCCGTTCGAGGGCGAGCCGGAGGCTGCGGGTGGCGGCCTCGGTTGCACGGTCGGCCGGCCGCACGTGCTGGAGCGCGTCGCGCAACGTCGACCCGGCGCGCACGCGTCGGGACAGGTCGTCACACCACGCTGCGACTGCGGTCGGCGATGGCGGACGCTGCCGTCGCCGTGGTGTGCTGCGCCAGCCACGGGTCGCCGGTGGGATCGGTGGCCGGTCGGCTGTCGCCGGGCCGAGGAAGCGGGTCCTGCGGGGCTGCAGGCGCGCTGCGGTGGCGAGGGCCACGATCATCACGGCGATCGTCACCGGCGTCGTCATCGCGACTTCCGTCCGCGGGTGAGCGCGCCGGTGAGTTCGAGCGTCCCATCGTCCCGGGATCGGGCGAGGGTGCGCAGTGCGGGCGCGGTGAGTTCGACCGCGTCGGTCGGGGCGACGACCTCGGCGATCGAGGTGACGCGTCGCTCGACGTCGTCAGGACGTCGCTCGACGTGCACGATCACGTCGATGGATCGCGCGAGTTGGTGCCGGATCGCCATCAGCGGCCAGGTCGGTGCCGCTTGCAGGACCAGGGTCTCCAACCGCAACAGCGCGTCGAGCGGCCCATTGGCGTGACAGGTCGAGATCGAACCGTCGTGGCCGGTGTTCATCGCCTGCA
>JBAWHL010000408.1:0-2057 GCA_049593815.1 Ilumatobacteraceae bacterium
CGACGGCGGAGACGCGGTCGTTCACTCGGCGACCTCGAGGAGACGCTCGAGCACGGGCAGCAGCGTCGACACCGCCTCGACCTCGGCATCGTCGAGCGTCGTGAGCTGCGTCGCCAACCACGTGCGGCCGGCCGCTCGCACCCCGTCGATGTAGCCATCGCCCATGGTGGTGGAGACGATCACCGAGCACCGCCGGTCGGTCGGGTCGGGTTGGCGCGCCACGTATCCCGCTCGCTCGAGCGCGGCGACGATCTTGCTCACCGATGGTGGCTTGACGTGCTCGATTTCGGCGATCCTGCCGATGGTGGTGCCGCCCATGCGGTTGACCGTGGCCAACACGGCGAGCTGCGATGGCGTGATCTCCTCGACCGAGCTCGTCCGGATGCGGCGCGCCAGGCGCAGCAGCACCAACCGGAGTCGGTCGACATCGACGGCGGCATCCGCGTTCGACGGCGAACGGTCAGAGGTTCGATCCTCCCTGGTCGGTGTTGGCGGCGTCACAGATCCATAGCGTAGCTCATTGTTTCCAACGCTATGCATCTCGTCGAACGCTCTCCTCCGCGGACGACCCGGCGCTATTCACCCGCCTCGAACGGGCTGTTGATCACCACCAGGTAGCCGTCGGGGTCGAGCAGCGTGGCTTCGTGGTGATGCGCCAGCGGGTTCCAATGGGGCGCCTCCAGTACCTCGGCACCCGCCGCCTCGGCCTGCTCGAACAGTCGATCGAATGCCGCACGGTCGTCGGTTTCGAACCACAGCGACACGCCAGCGCCCGGTGTCGAGCCCGGCTCCGGCTGCAACGCTCCGTGCTCATGGGCATCGAGGTGGTGCAACTGCAGCACGAAGGACTCAGCATCGAACAACATCTCGTATTCGGCACCGCCGTGACCGGACCGCAGGCCGAGCACACGCTGATACCAGCCGCTCGACTCGGCGACGTCACGGACCTGCAGCATCGGTCGCAGTTGCATCCGGTCATCGTAGAACGCGAGTCCAGGCGTGAACGGCCGACTCGGTACTGTCGGCGGCGGAGCCCACGAACGGAGACGAGATGACCGCAGGCAGATTGTCCGACACGATTGCCGTCGTCGTCGGCGCAGGGCAGACGCCCGGCGAGACCATCGGCAACGGTCGAGCCATCGCCAGCACGTTCGCCCGCGAGGGCGCCACCGTGCTCTGCGTGGATCGTGTCGCCGAACGCGCCCAGGAGACCGCCGACGCACTTCGCGCCGACGGTCACTCCGCCGAACCGTTCGCTGCCGACGTCACCAGCGGCGACGACTGCGATGCACTCGTCGCCCACGCCGTCGAGCGATGGGGCCGCATCGACGTGCTCGTCAACAACGTCGGCATCGGCGGACGTGGCGACGGCCCGGCGCACTCGGCGGACGAGGCCGGGTTCGACCGGATCATCGACGTGAACCTGCGGGCGATGTGGCGCGTCTGCAGCGCTGTGCTCCCAGTGATGCGAGCACAGAGGTCCGGGTCGATCGTGAACGTGTCCTCGGCAGCATCGGTCGCCGGCGGATTCCAGGTCGCGTACGAGGTGTCCAAGGCCGGGGTCAACCGACTGACGACCTCGATCGCACAGTCGAACGCCTCGCGGGGAGTCCGATGCAACGCGATCGCCCTGGGGCTCGTCGACACGCCCATGGCGGTGGGGGGAATCGCCGCCGCCCGCGGCGTGACGCTCGACGAGGTGCGCGCCGAACGGGACGCTCGGGTGCCATTGCTGGGCGGCATGGGGACGGCGTGGGATGGCGCCAACGCCGCACTGTTCCTGGCGTCGGACGAGGCCCGCTTCGTCACCGGCGTCGTGTTGCCCGTCGACGGCGGTACCGCAATCCGCATCGGCTGACCCGCGCCGACCGCCCTGGCGTGATCGGTGGGGAACTTGTCGTTGACGCCATGGCACGGAGCGACCACGATCAGGGCCATGTCCCCGGACCGACCGAGCGACCGACACGACCGACGCACCGTCGTCCTGCTCACGTACCCCGGCTTTCAGATGCTCGACCTCGCGGGTCCACACGAGGTCTTCGCCGGCGCACACGACC
>JBAWHL010000409.1:0-3411 GCA_049593815.1 Ilumatobacteraceae bacterium
AACACACCGTTGCGTCGTTCGGTGGTCACTGCAGAGGAGGAAGCCATGCCGCCGACCATAGATCGACCCCACCGTTACAAATAGGGTCTGACCCCTGATGTAACGCGTGATGGGGCGGTCAGGTCACGGGGCGGACGGTGATGCCGGCGGCGGCCATGGTGTCCTTCGCTTCGGCGATCGTGTGCTCACGGAAGTGGAAGATCGACGCCGCCAGCACGGCGTCGGCACGACCGACGGCCACGCCCTCGACCAGATGCTCGATCGACCCGACACCGCCGCTCGCGATCACGGGAACGGTGACCGCGTCGACGATCGCCTGCGTCAGGTCGAGGTCGAAGCCGATGCGAGTGCCATCACGGTCCATCGACGTCAGCAGGATCTCGCCAGCGCCACGGCTCACGGCGTCGCGCGCCCAGTCGACCGCGTCGATCCCGGTCGGGGTGCGCCCACCGTGCAGGTAGACCTCCCATCCGTTCCCATCTGGACGGGCCTTCGCATCGATCGCACACACGACGCACTGCACACCGAACTCGCCGGCGATCTCGGAGATCAGCTCGGGACGCTCGACGGCGGCTGTGTTCACGCTCACCTTGTCCGCGCCGGCGCGGAGCATCCTGCGAGCATCCTCGAGCGTGCGGATTCCGCCGCCCACCGTGAACGGGATGTAGACCTCGTCGGCGACACGTCGCACCATGTCGACGGTCGTCTCACGGTTGTCGCTCGACGCCGTGATGTCGAGGAACACGAGCTCGTCGGCACCCTCCACGTCGTAGCGCGCCGCCAGTTCCACGGGGTCGCCTGCGTCGACGAGGTCCACGAAGTTCGTCCCTTTGACGACGCGCCCCTCGGTGACGTCCAGACACGGGATGACACGAGCGACCTTCATCGAGCGGCCATCCCGCCGGCGTCGAGCGTCGCGAGGGCGTCGACCGCCTCGGCGACCGTGAAGCGGCCCTCGTAGACGGCCTTGCCGGTGATGATGCCGCCGAGATTGCCGATTCGAGCGAGCGCCACGATGTCGGCGAGGCTGGACACGCCTCCGCTGGCGATCACCGGGGCGCCGGCCACCGCGGCCGACCGGGTGAGTCCGTCGACGTCGGGGCCGGTGAGCATGCCGTCGCGACCGATGTTCGTGATGAGGAACATCACCGCGGTCGGGAACAGCGCGTACGCATGGTCGAGGAGCAGCCCACTGCCCTGCGTCCACCCGTTCACGGCGATCTCGCCATCACGATGATCGAGCCCGACAGCGACCGGCACGATGTCCGACGTCGCCTCGACGAGCGCAGGCTCCCGCACCGCCGCGGACCCCATGACCACGCGGGCGACGCCGGCGTCTGCCAGCTCGCGTGCATCGTCGAGCGTGCGGACACCGCCACCCGTCTGGAGCTGCGCGGTGCCGTCGAGAGCTCGCACGATCGCCGCGACGACGGGCCGGTTGACGGGGTCACCCGACTTCGCAGCGTCGAGATCGACGACGTGGACCCACGGGGCGCCAGCCTGCGCGAACCCGAGCGCCACCGAGACCGGATCGTCCCCGTAGTCGGTCACGTCGTCGTAGTCGCCCTGGCGCAGCCGGACGACACGTCCGCCGAGCAGGTCGATCGAGGGGTACAGGTCGATCATCGGGGTGCCTCGCAGACGTTGACGAAGTTCGACAGCAGCCGCAGCCCTGGCTTGCTCGACTTCTCCGGATGGAACTGGGCCGCGAACACGTTGTCGCGTCGGAACGCGGCATTGAGCGTCGTGCCGTACTCGACGGTCGCTGCGACGGCGTCCGGGTCGTCGGGCACACCGTGCAACGAGTGGACGAAGTACACGTACGGCTCGTCGCCGAGATCGCGCAGCATCGGGTCGTCGGTGCGAATGTCGAGTCGGTTCCACTGCATCTGGGGGATCTTCGGGCCCGCGGGGATCCACGTCACCGTGCCGGGGATCACATCGAGGCCCGCGGCGTGTTCGTCCTCCTCGGACTTCGTGAACAGCATCTGCATGCCGACGCAGATCCCGAGAAACGGTCGGCCCGATGCCACCGCGTCGTGCGTGGGGGCTTCGAGACCGGCGGCGCGCAGCGAGTCCATGCACGCACCGAACGCTCCGACACCGGGGAGCACGACACCGTCGGCGTCGGCGATCAGTGCGGGGTCGGCGGTGAGCCGTGCGTCGGCGCCCTCGCGCTCGAGCGCCTTCTGCGCGGAGTGGAGGTTGCCGATGCCGTAGTCGAGCACGGCGATCAGTGGACGCGTCACCGGGAGCTCCTCACAGGACACCCTTGGTCGACGGCACGCCTGCCGGATCGTCGATGCGTACGGCGTCGCGCAGCGTGCGCGCCAGCCCCTTGAAGGTCGCCTCGATGATGTGGTGGACATTCCGACCGCGCACGAGTTCGAC
Source organism: Ilumatobacteraceae bacterium (assembly GCA_049593815.1). Lineage (GTDB taxonomy): Bacteria > Actinomycetota > Acidimicrobiia > Acidimicrobiales > Ilumatobacteraceae > Sva-07. The sequence goes on from JBAWHL010000409.1 coordinate 2,392, forward strand.
GTGCAGCGTGATGTTCGCGGCCGTTGCGAACGACGACACCGCGTGTTCCGCCAACTGCGGGTCGAAGGCCGGGGTGCCGAGCGGCAGGCTCTCGGGCATTGGCACGATCCACTCGACGTAGGGCCGACCCGACAGGTCGAGCGCCACGTCGATCAGCGACTCGTCGAGCGGGTATCGACCACTGGCGAATCGTCGGACGCCGGCCTTGTCGCCGAGCGCTTCGGCGAAGGCTTCACCGATGGCGATGGCGACGTCCTCGACGGTGTGATGGGTGTCGATGTGCAGGTCACCGACGGCCTGCACCCGCAGGTCGAATCCACCGTGGCGACCCAGCTGGTCGAGCATGTGGTCGTAGAACGGGATCCCCGTCGAGATGTCGGTCGAGCCGGTCCCGTCCAGGTCGATGTCGACCTCGATCGAGGTTTCCTTCGTGGCGCGTCGGCGTTGGGCGGTGCGGGTCATCAGGACACTCCGGGGGTGGGGTCGTTGGGGAAGACGGGAGACGGTGATCCGTCGAGCACCGCGGTCAGTGCGGCGAGGAACTCGGTGTTCTCGTCGGGGGTTCCGATCGTCACGCGCAGACAGTTGTCGAGCCGGGGCCATCCTGAGCAGTCGCGCACGAGCACGCTGCGGTCGACGAGGCCCTGCCACAGCCCTCGTCCGGTGAGGTCGCCGGAGCGGACCCGGAACAGCACGAAGTTGGCGCCGCTGGGGAACACGTCGAGGGGCAGTTCGGTCATCGTCGCCACGATGCGATCTCGTTCGCTCACGATGTGGTCGACCCGGTCGTTCATGTCGTCGGCGTAGCGAAGCGCGAGACGCCCGGCGATCTGCTTGACCGCATCGAGGTGGTACGGCAGCGCCACCTTCTCGAGTTCGGCCACGAGCCAGGTGGGCCCGATCAGATAGCCCAGGCGGGCACCTGCCATCGACCAGGTCTTGGAGAAGGTTCGTGTGACGACGAGCGGACGTTCTTCGTCGATCAGATCCAGTGCCGACCAGTCGGCGAACTGGGCATAC
>JBAWHL010000410.1:0-2211 GCA_049593815.1 Ilumatobacteraceae bacterium
TCCAGACGGAGGTCGGTGCCCTCACGGGTGCGCTCGCCGACACCGGCGAACACCGACACACCACCGTGCTGGCTGGCAACACGGTTGATCATCTCGGTGATGAGCACGGTCTTGCCGACGCCGGCACCACCGAACAGGCCGATCTTGCCGCCGGCGACGTACGGGGTGAGCAGGTCGATGACCTTGATGCCCGTCTCGAACATGCGAGCGGACGGCTCGAGTGCGTCGAAGGCCGGGGCATCGCGGTGGATCTCCCAGCGCTCCATGTCCTCGAAGCCCTCCGGAGCGTCGTCGAGGGGCTGACCCCACACGTTCCAGATGTGGCCGAGCACCTTTTCGCCCACCGGCACGGTGATGCCGTGGCCGAGGTTGCGAACCGGGGCGCCGCGAACGAGACCGTCGGTCGGCCGGAGGCAGACCGCGCGCACGCGGCTGTCGCCGAGCTGCTGGGCCACCTCGGCCATCACGGTGATGGTCTCACCCTCGAGGGTGATGTCGAACTCGACGGCGGAGTTCAGTTCGGGCAGCGAGCCACGGGGGAACTCGACGTCGACAACGGGGCCGGCGATGCCGACGATTCGGCCGTCCTTGGTCTCGTTGCCGGTTGCGGCTGAGGATTCGGTCATGGTCATGACGGTGTTTCTCCTGGGATTGCTTGCGCTCAGAGGGTGGCGCCGGAGTCGGCCTGTTGGAATTGTTCGTAGATGTCGTCGCCGAGATCGAGGTACGGCAGGTCGTCGTCGCCCGAGCCGAGAGCCTCGGCACCGCTGACGATTTCCATGATCTCGGTGGTGATCGAGTCCTGGCGGGCCCGGTTCATCACCGTGCTGAGGGACTTGATCAGTTCCTCGGCGTTGTCGGTCGCGGACTTCATGGCCCGCTGACGGTAGGCATGCTCGGACGCCGCGGCGTTGAGCAGCGCGGCGTACACGCGTGCCTCGACGTATCGCGGGAGCAGCGTGTCGAGAATCGTCTCCGGGTCCGGTTCGAACTCGTAGTCGCCGCCCGAACCGTCGGTGCTGCCGGCCTTGCCGTCGCCACCTGCGACCGTCTCGGCCGACAGCGGCACGAGCGGACGCAGGACGACTTCCTGGCTGCCGGCGGAGATGAAGCGGGTGTAGACGAGTTCGACCTTGTCGACCTGGCCGGACACGAACAGGTCGACGACGTGTTCGCCGATCTCCCGAGCGTCGTCGTAGCTCGGCTGCGCGGAGAATCCGCTGAACGCCTTGCCGAGCGAGTACTCGCGGAAGCGGAAGTATCCCTCGGCCTTCTTGCCGACCGGGATGATCGTGTAGCCGTCGCCGCGAAGCACGTCGGCCTTCACTTCGCCCTCCGCAGCGCGCTGCACGCCGGAGTTGTAGCCGCCGCAGAGACCGCGGTCGGCGGAGATGACGACGTAGCAGGTGTGCTTGATCTCGTCGCGACCCGCCAGCAACGGCGAGCTCGACGAGGCGCCACCGGCAGCGAGGTCCTTGACGACCTCGGTGATCTGCTCGGAGTACGGAACGGCAGCAGCGACGCGTGCCTGCGCCTTGACGATGCGCGACGCGGCGATGAGTTCCATCGCGCGCGTGATCTTCTTCGTCGCCCGAACGGTACGAATCCGTTCCTTGAGGATGCGCTCCTTGCCACCTGCCATCTAGATCACTCCGTCGCGAGGGTCTTGGTCGATGCCGCGTCGCCGAGTTCGTCGGCGTCGGTGCTCGTCGGGTCGACGGCGGTGCTGCTGTCGGACGGCGTGAACGTGGCCTGGAAGCTCTCGATGGCGGCTGCGAGACCGTCGGGGATGCACCCGGTCTTGATCTCCTGCAGCAGTCCGGCGTGGGTCGTGCGCACGTACTCGAGCAGTTCGCTCTCGAAGCGCACCACGTCGGTGGCGGGGATCGAGTCGAGGTAGCCCTTGGTGCCGGCGAAGATCGAGACGACCTGTTCCTCGACGGGCATCGGGCTGTTCAGCGGCTGCTTGAGCAGCTCGACGAGGCGGTAGCCACGCTCCAGCTGAGCGGCCGACACGGCGTCGAGCTCGGAACCGAACGTGGCGAACGCTTCGAGCTCACGGAACTGGGCGAGGTCGCCCTTGAGCGTTCCGGCAACGGCCTTCATCGACTTGATCTGTGCGGCGCTGCCCACGCGGGACACCGAGATGCCCACGTCGACGGCCGGGCGAATACCGGACTTGAAGAGGTTGTCCTGCAGGTACACCTGACC
>JBAWHL010000411.1:0-3711 GCA_049593815.1 Ilumatobacteraceae bacterium
GACATCCCAGCCTACGCAGCAGGCCACGCCCCGCACCCGAGCATTCGAAGTGACGGAGGGTGCCTGGCACGATTTGTCACGTCTCCGGGGCGAGGTGCGGCGGGCGTGCTGGTTACGGTCGGCGAGATGAGCGATGCGGTCGAGATTCACGGAACGGTTGCCGACGGATTCGGGGCGGTGGCCGATGCATTCGAACGAAACTTCACCGAGCACGGCGAGCTCGGAGCGGCCTTCGCTCTGTACGTGAACGGCGAGGCCAAGGCCGATCTCTGGGGCGGCGTCGCGGACAAGTCGACGGGGCGGCCATGGACCGATGACACCCTGCAACTGGTGTACTCGACGACCAAGGGAGCAGCGGCGATCTGCGTGGCCCGCCTGGTCGAGGCCGGAGCGCTGCGCTACGAGGACCGGGTGGCCGATCACTGGCCCGAGTTCGCCGCCAATGGCAAGGGGAACATCACCGTCGCCCAGATGATGAGTCATCAGGGCGGCTTGTCGCACACCGAGCAGCAGATGACCGGCGAGGAGATCCTCGCGGTGACGCCGGTCGTCGAGGCGCTCGCAGCGCAGGCGCCGTTGTGGGAGCCCGGCACCGCCCACGGCTATCACGCGCTCACGTACGGGTGGCTCGCCGGAGAGCTCGTGCGGCGCGTCGACGGTCGCACGATCGGGCGCTACTTCGCCGACGAGGTCGCCGGACCGCTCGGGCTGGACTTCTGGATCGGCCTTCCCGAGTCCGAGGAGCCCCGTGTGTCGCGTCTCGAGAACGCGCCGCCGCCGACGGACCCCGAGGCGTTCGCCTTGATGATGTCCATCATGGGCCCCGGTACTCCCGGGTTCATGGCGCTGACCCTCGGTGGGGCGATCACGGGCATCGAAGGCGGTTTCAACAGCCGCGCCGTGCACGCCACCGAAATGCCGGCGGCGAACGGCATCACCACCGCGCGCAGTCTGGCTCGGATGTATGCAGCGACGATCGGTGACGTCGACGGAACCCGCCTGATCGGTGACGCGATGGTCGACGTCGTACGCGCGGAACAGGTGAATGGTGTGGACCGATCGCTGACGCTGCCCACCCGTTTCGGGATGGGATTCATGCTCGATGGAGAGTTCTCGATGATGCTCGGACCGGGCTCGTTCGGCCATGCTGGCGCGGGCGGGAGCCTGGGATACGCCGACCCCGAAACCGGAGTCGGATACGGCTACGTGATGAATCAGATGGCCGGTGGACTCGCCGGCGATCCACGCACGGTGGCGTTGAACGAGGCCGTGCGTTCCTGCATCTGACGACCAACCGAACCGCTTTGTAACGGTTCTGTAACATTCCGCTGTGGGTCTGCACACGCAGGGGTCACAGCGGTGTGGTTTGGCGTCGACCCACGCCTGAGGGTTGCCAGATCCGGCACCATCGCTAGGTTTGAAGAACGCACCACGAGGTCGCCGGCACTCGCCGCGCCCGTCTCAGCGAACCCAGGCCTCCCAAGACGGCCGCGAGAGGAACACATCCGAGAGCAGACATCGACCCACACATGGAACCTGTCGGCGCCCGAGAGCATGGGGCACGCCGCACCATGAGCGATGTCTTGAATCGGCCCTCCGAGGCCGAGCAATCGGAGTCGTCACCGGAACCGCAACTCGGTCTCGGCTCGACGCGTGACCGGATCCCGTTCCGCCTGATCGGTGGCCTCGCGGTACTGCTGGTGCTCGGCTGGTGGCTGTTCGTCGCCGACACCGCAGCGAACAACGACGTCATCGAGGGCTTCGATGTGCTGTTCACCGGCTTCGCCAATCTGCCGGAGCTGATCTTCAACCCAGACGCCTACCAGAGCTGGTGGGACTGGATGTCCAATGCCGAAGGCTGGTCTGCGGTCTGGGGCCGAGTCTTCGAGCACATCCAGCTCGTCGCCATGTCGATGTCGATCGCCATCGTGATCTCGATCGTGCTCGGCATCGTCGTCCATCGGGTCCACGCACTGCGTGGTCCGATCATCGGTCTCGCCTCGATCATGCTCACGGTCCCGTCGCTGGCACTCTTCGCCATCTTCATCTCGATCCCCGCAATCGGCGTCGGCGACCGCGGCCCGATCATCGCACTCGTGATGTATTCGATCCTGCCGATCGTGCGCAACACCGTCACCGGCCTCGAAGACGTCGATCGGGCGGTCATCGAGTCGGCACGGGGCATGGGCCTCAACAAGACGCAGCGACTGGTGCGCGTCGAGTTGCCGCTCGCCTGGCCGATCATCCTCACCGGCATCCGTGTCGCCACGCTGTTGAACATCGGCATCGCGGCGATCGCTCCGCTCGTCGGCGGCACCGGCCTCGGCCGCTACATCAACGACGGCCTGCAGCGCTTCCCCGACGTCACGTCGGTCGAACGCATGTGGACCGGTGTGGTGTTCACGATCGTCCTGGCTCTCGTCGCCGACATCTTCTTCGCACTCGTACGTCGATTCACGACGTCGAAAGGAATCCGCTCATGAGCACCACGAACACAGCAACCCCCAGCGCCTCGACCCCGAACGGAGCGACGGCGCTCGCCGCGGACGCACCTCGAGCGATGATCGAACTGCAGGGTGTCGGCAAGGTGTACCCGGGCTCGACGGTTCCGGCAGTGGCCGACCTCGACCTCAAGATTCCCGTCGGCGAGATCCTCGTGCTGGTCGGGCCGTCTGGCTGCGGCAAGAGCACCACGCTGCGCCTCATCAACCGCATGATCGAACCGTCGTCGGGTCGCATCATCTTCGACGGTGAAGACGTCACGACGGTCAACGCCGACATGCTCCGTCGCCGGATCGGCTACGTCATTCAGCAGATCGGGCTGTTCCCGCACCAGACGATCGCCCAGAACATCGGCACCGTGCCCCGCCTGCTCGGTTGGGACAAGAAGCGCATCGCCGCCCGAGTCGACGAACTGCTGGAGATCACCGGCCTCGAGCCGAACCAGTACCGGGACCGGTACCCCAAGGAGCTCTCCGGTGGCCAGGCGCAACGCGTCGGTGTCGCTCGTGCCCTCGGCGGCGACCCCGAGGTGCTGCTGATGGACGAGCCGTTCGGTGCCATCGACCCGATCACGCGAGACCGCCTGCAGAACGAATTCCTCCGACTGCAATCGGAACTCAAGAAGACGATCGTCTTCGTCACCCACGACATCGACGAAGCCATCAAGATGGGCGATCGCATCGCCATCCTCGGTGAGCAGTCGGTCATCCGGCAGTTCGACACGCCCGAGCGCATCCTCGCCTACCCGGTCGACGACTTCGTGAGCGACTTCATCGGCTCCGGTTCGACGCTCAAGGGTCTCAACTTCGAACGGGTCCGTGACCTCGAACTCTCTGCAGACTTCCCCGTCGTCGGTGTCGACACCGACCGCGCCGAGGCACAGCGGCTGTACGAGAACTCGCCCGAGAAGTGGATGCTGGTGCTCGACCGTGAGCAGCGTCCCATTCGTTGGGTGAACGACGTGCACCTCGCCGATCCCGCGCCGCTGGACCGTGTCGGCCCGTCCGTCATGGCCACCGTGATGCCGAACGCCACGCTGCACGATGCGCTCGAAGAGATGCTCCTGTCGAACGCCGGCCAGGCCGTCGTCATCGACGAGAAGGGTCGTTACCTGGGCATCCTCGACATCGAGGCGCTCGCCGACGTGCTCAAACGACTGCGCGGCCAGGCCAAGAAGCACTACGAAGATCTGGCCGTCAAGGAAGCAGC
>JBAWHL010000412.1:0-3072 GCA_049593815.1 Ilumatobacteraceae bacterium
GGTGTGGGGCGTCAGCGCGATCCTCGGCAAGCTCGAAGCGACCGGCCCCTGGCGCGGAATGCTGCTCGAGTACATCGCCGACGGCGAGCCCGCCACCGAACTCGGCGCCGCCGAAGCCGCCTGGGCCGCGGGCCGCCCGATCTCCGACCGCTGACGGCCACCGCTCGCCGCGGCGCGCGCTCACCGGCCCGCACCATCGACTGCGTCAGCGGCGGCGAAGCGGGCGCACGATCGGCTTGCGCCAACCGAGTCCGGGCACCTTGCCACTGGGCGGCCAGTGGTCGTCACGGCTGTACGCCCACCACTCCAGCGGATTGAGGTAGTAGGCGCACGACTCGACGACCTTCGCGAACGGCTCCCGTCGACCTCGCGCCACCCACACACCGGCGCCGACGACGCCACCGACGAGCATCCAACTGCCGTACATCAACGGGTACAGCGGCCCGAACCAGCGCGACTGCCAGATGTGCACGTCCTCGTGGTCGGTGACGAGACGTCGACGGCGAGGAACCCTCGTGTCGCCCGCACCGCTGATCACGTTGCCGACGGTGATCGCGAACCCGCGTCGAGGAACGAAGCCGCGCGCGAAGACCATCCGGTTGGCGCGAACGCTGAGCGGAGCGTCGAACCCGGGACGGCGTCGGACCAGGCCGAGCACCTGCGACACGAGACCCGCCGCGGTCATGGGCAGCGCCCAGGTGGAGTCGAGCGCGAACGCGACCGGGCCGTCTGCGCATCCCCACGCGTAGATGCGCCGCCAGCCGGTCACCACACCGTTGGCCGCGCCGACGGCGGCGAACGGCACGGCGAGGCCGAGCGGTGCGCCGACCACGCCGGCGAACACTCCCCCGAAAACGCCGACGGCGGCAGCCTCGATGAGACTGCCGCCGCGTGGCGATTCGGTCTGAGTCGACGTGTCGGCGCGCTGACCGATCGGATCAGCGGACGACAAGATCAGTTGCGCAGGTACGAGAGGAGACGGAGCAGCTCGAGGTACAGCCAGACCAGCGTCACGGTGAGTCCGAGCGCTGCGACCCATTCGTAGTCCTTCGGCATTCCGGCGTTGGTCGCCCGCTCGATGAAGTCGAAGTCGAGCGCCAGGTTCATCGCGGCCAGGCCACAGACGAACACGGAGAAGGCGATGCTCATGGCCATGTTGTCCCCGTTGAGGAACGGCAGCGAGCCACCGAACATGGAGAAGATCCACGACCCGAGATAGAGCACCATCACGCCCATCGTGGCGAAGATGACCGCCCGGCGGAACTTGTCGGTGACCTTGATGATGCGCGTCCGGTACATGACCAGCATCACGAAGAACACCGAGGCAGTGGCGAGCACGGCCTGCAGGACGATGCCGTCGTAGAAGGTCTCGTAGCCCTTGGAGATGGCGCCGACGGCGAAGCCGTACCCGATGGAGTACACGGGACCGAGGATCTTGGCGAGCTTCGGTTTGAAGTTGGCGACGATCACGGCGATGAAGCCGACGACGATGCCGACCATCGCGAGCGCGGGGAACTGGTAGGTCTCGACGCCGTTCTCGAGCGTCGGCCCGGAGGCCGCGTTCCACCCGAAGGTGGCCGAGACGAGGAGGATGACGAGCAACACCAACGACGCCGTGATGGTGCCGTTGATGGTCATCGCCTTCGACCAGCCGCTGACGGGGCCGTCGGTGACGGGCTGGGTCGGGGTGTGGGTACCGGCCTGGGGAGCTCCCCAGCCGGCGGCGCCCGCAGGTGCGGTTGCGCGATATTCCTGCGACGCCTTGCTGAAGGATTCTTCGTTGAAAACTGGATTCGGCATGGTTCGGCAATTGTACAGCGACCGTGATCTCGCGTGCTGAGAATCGTCTCATGTCGTGCGATTCTCACCTCCCGACAGCGAATATCCCGCCCATCACCCGAGACGATTCAAACGGAGCGGGAATCTTGAAATGCGATATCCCCGTAACCGTTTGACTGCATTGGTTGACGGAATGAACGGCGTCGGTATCGTGACCATCGTCTCATGTCGACCGTCGTGCACCATCCTTCGCAGACCTCGTCATTCGACACCCTTGCACGCCGAATCCTCCACGGTGGGACGAGCCCAATCCAGCCCACCGTCGAAACGACACAGTAGGAGCACCAGGTGGCCAAAGATCGCGTCGACCGTGACGACGAAGACCTCGTCCGTCTCTACCTCACCGACATCGGGCAGTACACGCTGCTCACGAAAGACGACGAGGTCCGGCTCGCGAAGGCAATCGAAGCCGGCAACGAGGCCATCACCCAACTCGATGGTGGTGACCTCACCGCTGCCAAGAAGCGTGAGCTGCGTCGCACCGCCCGTCAGGGTGAAGAGGCCGAGCGCCAGTTCGTGCAGTCCAACCTGCGTCTCGTGGTGTCGATCGCCAAGAAGTACCAGGCATCGGGTCTCCCGTTGCTCGACCTCATCCAGGAGGGCAACCTCGGGCTGATGCACGCCGTCGAGAAGTTCGACTGGCGCAAGGGCTTCAAGTTCTCCACGTACGCCACATGGTGGATTCGCCAGGCGATCACGCGCGGCATCGCCAACACCGGTCGCACGATCCGCCTCCCGGTTCACGCCGGCGACACGCTCGCTCGTCTGCAGAAGGCGCGTTCGCGGCTCGAGCTGAAGTACGGCCGTCCCGCCACGCTCTCCGAGCTGGCCAAGGAAGTCGAGATGCCCGAGGACAAGGTGACCGAGGCTCTGCGCTTCGCCGCCGAGCCCCTCTCGCTCTCGGAGCCGCTGCGTGAAGACGGCGACGCCGAACTCGGCGACGTCGTGGAAGACCGCTCGGCGGAGTCCCCGTTCGAGGTGGCCGCCACCGCGCTGCTGCCCGACGAGATCTCCCGCCTGCTCGCCCCGCTCGACGAGCGCGAGCGCGAGATCCTCAAGCTCCGCTTCGGTCTCGACCGTGGCGAGCCGCGCACGCTCGAAGAGGTCGGGGAACACTTCAACCTCACCCGTGAGCGCATCCGTCAGATCGAGGCCCGCGCGATGAGCAAGCTGCGCCACCCCTCGAGCGACACCGGCGCCCGCGACCTCCTCGCCGTCTGACCCACCGCACCC
>JBAWHL010000413.1:0-5891 GCA_049593815.1 Ilumatobacteraceae bacterium
TCGCTGTCGGTCGAGGTGGCCCGGGTCGACGCTGCCGTCGTGGCGGCGGCCGACGACGTCCGTGTCGTGCTGATCGAGCCAACGCCCGATCCCGCGGCGTCTGGTGGCGAGTCATGACGATCGTCACGGTGATCGGTGACTGCACGACGACGACATCGGTCGCGCTCGCCAGCTGTTGGCCCGCAGCCGACGACGTGATCGTCGTGGAGGCCGACCCGTCCGGCGGGTCGTTGTCCGGGTGGCTCGACACTCCTGCGTCGCCCTCGCTCGCGACGCTGGTCGCTGCCCTCGGCAGCGACGACGGCGGCTCGACGCTCGACACGGTCATGGCGATGACCCACCGCAGCGCAGCAGGCATACGGTTCCTCGCAGCACCGGTTCGCTCGACCTCGGCGCACCGAGCGCTGGCAGAATCGGCGCGAGTCGTTGCTGCGCTCGCCCCGGCCCCGATGACCGTGCTCGCCGACATCGGGCGGCTGCACGGCGCCGACCCGCTGTCGGCAATCGTGCGGTCAGCCGCAGCAAACCTGATCGTCCACCGCCAGGTGCCGGCATCGGCGGCAGCCGCGGCGGTGCGGATCGAGCGACTCGTGGAGACCATCGAGCACGTGGCGGCGACAGGATCACCATGCATGCTCGCGGTCATCGGGGCTGAGCCATTCGACCCTGCCGAGATCGCAGCATTCGTGAACGACTCGATGCCGGGGCGGGACATCGAGCACGTGCATCTCGCCGACGATCCGCTGGCGGCCGCGGTCGTGGCCGGCCGAACCGGGGTGTCGGCGAAGCGACTCAACCGGCTCCCACTGATGCGCAGCGCGACGACGACGGCCCGACGACTCCTCGACCTGTCGACGATCGCCAGACGCGCGACGTCCTCCACCGAGGAGCAACGGGTGTCGTGACCTCCGGGCTCGATCGCATGAGCGCACCTGCTGGCGGGGCAACGGCAGTGGACCGCGCCGATGACGACGTTCGGGCGACGGCCACGCTGGTGACCGATCTGGTCGCAGCACGACTGATCGAAGCGATCGAACACGACGATGCCCGAAGCGAGAACGCCGCTGGCGGGCCGACGCTCGCTGCGGACGAGCGACGACAACAGCTGCTCGTGGGAGCGTGGATCAGCGAGGAGATGACGGCGGTCAACGAACAGCGCCTGCAACGCGGGCTGCGCCCGTTGAGCCAACCGATCGAGCAGCAGGTGCGCTCCCGAGTCGTGGCCGACCTCACCGGTGCGGGTCCGTTGGAGCCGTATCTCAACAATCCCGAGGTCGAGGAGATCGACGTCAACGGTCACGACTCGACCTGGGTCACCTACACCGATGGCCGCAAGGTGGACGTCGGAGAACTCTGGTCGTCTCCTGCGGAGTTGACGGCATTCCAGAAGCGAATGGCATTGCGCATGACCGGGACCGGAGAAGGTCGCCTCGACACCTCCTCGCCGATGCTGACGTTGCAGTCACGCGATGGGTCCCGCATCGTCATGGTGTTGGGCGGTCCGACCGAACACGGGGTGTCCACGCATCCGCGTCTCGCGATCCGTCGCTTCGTCGTGCGCCAGGTCGGGCTCACCGGGCTGGCAGAGATCGGGTTGTTCCCGGTCGCCTTGGTCGAACGACTCCGTGCGCTCGTGCGCTGTGGGTTCACGATTCTCGTCTCCGGTCCACCTGGCGCTGGCAAGACGACACTGCTGACCGAACTCCTGGGCGAGGTGTCGCCGTTGGAGCGCATCATCACCGTCGAGAAGAACCTGCTCGAGCTCCGTCTCGAGGACGACCCCCGCCATCCGGACGCGCCTGCGTTGTTCACCCGTCACGCCAATGCCGAAGGCGAGGGAGAGATCACCACCCGACAGCTCGTCGAGTTGACGAGACGCCTCAACCCCGACCGGGTCGTCGTCGGTGAGCTGGTCGAGGACGAAGCCCTCGACATGCTCGATGTCGCATCGATGTGCAAGCGGGGATCGCTGGCCACCATTCACGCGCACACCGCCGACATCGTCCTCCAGCGACTCGCGTACTACGTCTCCAAGTCCAACACCAGCCTCCCCGAGTTCGCGGTGTGGAGTCTCATCGCTCAAACGGTCGACTTCGTGGTCCACATCGACCTCGTACGCAATGCGGTCGAAGATCGCGCACCCGTCCGCCGGGTCACGTCGATCATCGAGGTCGGGGGGCTGGGTGAGGCAGGCGGCGTCTCGAGTTCGGAGGTGTGGGCCATCGGCGACGACGACGAACTCACCCAGGTCGCTCCGCTGTCACGACGCCATCTGGCCCGGCTGCGGCTCGCCGGGTACCGCCCCGACCTGTTCGCCGTGGGTTCGCCGTGAGTCCGGATCTCGCATTGCTGGTGGCCTCGACCCTCGTCGGTGTCCTCGCGGTCCTCGTGCTGTTCGGCCCCGCGTGGCGGCCGGCGGCGACGGCCCACGAGTTCGATCGAGGACTGATCGGCCGCGTGGCGGCGGCGGGAGCGGCGGCCCTCGTCGTCCTCGCGTTCTCCGGTTGGATCCTGTCGTCGCTCGTCGTCGGCATCGGATGTTGGTTCGCGTTCGCTGCGTGGCAACGCCGGGATCCTCGGGCCTCGTCCGACGTCGAGCGCACCGACGCGTTGGCCTCGTGGATCGAGAACCTCCGCGACGTCCTGGTCGCCGGCGACCAACCGGTCGGCGCCATCAACGCCACCGTCACCACATGCCCAGCAGCGATCAAGCCTCAGGTCCGACGCTTGGCAGCTGGGCTCGGCCGCCAGGACCCGGCGATCGTCTTTCGCCGCTTCGCGGACGACCTCGACGATCCGCTGGGCGATCTCGTCGCGGCCGGGCTCCTGATCGCCGTGCAACGCGGGGCTCGCACCGCAGCAGTCCTCGGTTCGCTCGCTGACCAGGCGCGCCGGCAGTCCGACCGCAGACGGCTCGTCGAGGCCGAGCGCGCCCCCGTGCAGCGCGAGGTGATGCTGCTGACCACGATCATGGGCACCCTGATCGTCGGACTGCTGGTGTTCGGGCGGGCCGAGTACCTCGAGCCCTACGACACGGCGAGCGGGCAGCTCTTCCTCGGCGTCGTCCTCACGATCTACGCACTGCTGCTCCTACGAGTCCAGCGTCTTGCTCACTACCCACGACCGAGCCGATTCCTCACCGGCCGTGTCCCAACTCGACACGACGACACCGCTGAGGTGGCCCGGTGATGCGGACGACGGGGGTGTTGGTGCTGTCCAGTCTCGTTCTGGTGTTCGCTGCCTGGCTCGTCGTGAGCGGCTGGCGCCAACCCCGCCCAACGATCGCCCAGGCGGTCGCTCACCTTCGACGGAGCGGCACGACCCGTCGCGCCACATGGGCCGACACGCCCGTCGCCCGCGTCGGCGCGTCGGTCGACTCGATCGACGCCGCCTGGTTCGACGCCTGGACCGCGGGATGGGCGCGTCCGTTGCGGCTCATCGGCCGGCCGTACGAAACACACCTCGGCATGCTGGTCCTGGCTGCGCTCGGCGGATTCGTCCTTCCAGTGCTCGTTCTGAGCCTCCTCCAACTCCTCGGCATCGTCTCGATCGGACTCTGGATTCCGGCCGCGATCTCGATCGTCTGTGCCGTTCTGGCGCCGGTCGTCGTCCACGCCGATGCGATGGCCCGGAGTGCCGACGTCACCGTCGACCTCCGGCACCAGCTCGGCGCCTACCTCGACATGGTCACCATGTTGTTGGCCGGCAACAGCGGCTACGAAGGCGCTCTCGACCAGGCCGCGCGCGCTGGTGATGGTCTGCTGTTTCGCGAGCTCCGCCGCCGCATGCGCGAAGTCGCCACCACCGGGCACAGTCTCGTCGGGGCGCTCGAGTTGGTCGCTGACGACTACGGGCTCGTCGAGCTGGAGCAGGTTGCCGCCACCGCGACCTTGTCAGCAGCCGAAGGTGCGCCCGTCGCTCGAAGCCTCAGCGCCAAGTGCTCCACGTTGCGGTCGACGCTCGCCGCGGAACAGGAGGCCGCAGCCCGGGTCCGCACCGACAAGGTCACGCCCCCGCTCGTCGGCATGGCATTGCTCTTCATGGCACTCATCATCTATCCGGCGCTGAACCTCAGCTGATCGACCTTCCACCGATCCCGCCCATTCGTCCAACACATTCACATTCAGGAGGAACCCATGCACGATCCGATGCTCCTATGGACCAGCGTCGTCGCGACCATCGTCGGCGCGATGTCGAAGGCCCCACCGCACACGTCGGTGATCGACGATCCAGCCGACCGCGGTGCCGTTTCGATCGAGCAGGTGCTCTGGTACGCCGCAGCGGCCGTGAGCGTCGCTGTCGTCGCGGCGATCATCTGGAGTCAGATTCGCGACACCGCGAGTACGCCAGTTCAGTCTCCGTCGGCACCCTGACCCATCCGGACACCGACCGATGCGCGACGCCAGCGCCCAGGTGGACACCGACCGGAACGTCTCGACGCGCCTGCGCGGCGACGGCGGAGCGGCGACCTCGTTGTCGGTCGCACTGCTCACGCCGATGTTCGTCTTCCTGGCCTTCGCCGCGTTCCAAGCAGCGATGTGGAGTCACGCCAAGACCGAGGCGCGCGTGGTCGCGCGGGACACCGCTGCTCTCGTCGCTCGGTCAGGCGTGGCCGCTGGCGACGCGCAGGCGTCGGCCACCGCCGTCCTCGAAGCAGACACCGACCTCCACAACGTCAGGGTCAGCGTCGTCACGACGGGAGGCGTCGTCGCGGTCACGGTCGACGCCGATGCACCAGGCATCGTGCGCGGCACGTCGACCGAGCTGTCGGTGACGGCCGCCGTGCCCATCGAGGAACTCACACCGTGATGGCCGATCGACGATCCACACGACACGACCGCGGATCGGCCGATGCGTTGGGGCTCGCGCTCATCATGCCCGCCGCATTGGGGCTGGCCATCGTGATCATCTTCCTGGGTCGATCGGTGGACAGCCGCGCCACGGTCCAGAGCGCAGCCGAATCGGCAGCGCAGGCCGCGGCCCAGGAGCGCAACCCGACTGCAGCGACCATCGCTGCCGAGGAGATCGGGCGAGCGATGCTCGTCGACGAGAGTTCGTGTTCGCATCCCGCCGTCGAGGTCGACCTCTCCGCCTTCGCTCCCGGTGGGCAGGTCGCGGTGACCGTCTCCTGCACCGTGTCGAGCGATGGGCTGGAGTTGATCGACGCTCCGAACCACGGCCCCACGACCGCGACCGCATACGCAACGATCGACCCGTGGCGCTCGACCGAGGGCGCACCGTGAATCGCCGCGCGCGAGGCGAGCGCGGGTCGGGGCTGGTCGCGGGGATCGCACTGATCTTCGCGTTCACGTTCCTCGGTCTCGTCTGGTTGGCCCGCGACGTCGACCGTGGCGTGTCGAATCGGTCGGCAGCCCAGTCGATCGCCTTCCAAGCGGCCCGATCCGGCGCCCAAGCGGCCTCCATCTCATCGCTGCGCAGCGGGGCAGAGACGACCGCGCTCGACGACGTCGATGCCCGCAGGCGAGCCACCAGCACGGCGGAGTCCTTGTTCACGAGCTACGGCGTCAACGGGTCGATCACCTCGATCGTGGTCGACGGCGACCGCGTCTCGGTGTCGCTCACGATCACCGACGACAGCGTGACGGTGACGGGCAACGGAACGGTACGGGCGGAGCGCGCACCGTGAGGTCGATGTTCCCGTTCACGAGACCTGGGGCCCACTGGTGGGCAGGAAGCGACGCCGTCGACTTCCTGCGGACAGTCGAGGAGGCGACATGACAGTGCGGGGACCGACACAGGTGGGCAGGTTCCTCGCGTCCGTGGTCGCTTTCCTCGCCGTCGCGGTCGGCGTGCCGATCGGACTGGTTGCGATTGCTCGAACCCGGTTCGGTTCGGCGAATCCGCTGGCGGGGGTCGAACCCCCGTGGCAC
>JBAWHL010000414.1:0-2024 GCA_049593815.1 Ilumatobacteraceae bacterium
TTCGTTCATGGTCACCCGACCCGTTCGCGCCGATCCCGCCCGAGCCCAGCTGACACGAGGGCCGCCCATCGATGGACGACGCTCAGACCGACGCGTTCGTGCCCGTGTCGTCGCCTTCGTCGGTGAGGATCGCGTTGGCGCGGGTCACCGGGGTCGCGTGGCCGCAGTAGCACCGGCCGTGCAGGTCGACGCCCCGCTCCAGGAGCTCGTCGAGCTCGGCACGGGAGGCCACCGTTCGGGTGATCGTGACGACGCTCTCGCCCCCCTCGACCTCGTCGTGGAAGAGGTTCGCGCAGCGGACGGCGACTCGGAACATGGCGACACGCTAGTGGTGGATGCAACGCCGCCCGTCAGGCCTCGGTGCGCAACGACATCGACGGCAAGAGCTTCCGCTCGGGTGCACCGGCGTCACCGCCCGAACCGGAGGGTCGACGCCGGGCAGACGAAAGATTCACGTCAGATACACGCTCGATTCCCATAACAATTCGCCAACAACGGGGAAACATTCCCTCCATACGGTCAACCTCAAGCTCATTCGAGACGCCGGCGCGGCGTCGTCTAAGGAGGACCATGCGGAAGAAATTGCTCATCGGAGCGGTGATCGCAGGATCACTGTCACTACTCCTGGCGGCGCCAGCGTTCGCCCAGGACGAAGTCGAGGTTGTCGCTGAACCACTGACCGCGGAAGCGGTGCAGGTGGTCCTCGACAACATCTGGGTCCTCATCGCGGCTGTGCTCGTGATCTTCATGCAGGCGGGCTTCGCGCTCGTCGAGGCCGGACTCACCCGGGCGAAGAGCGTCGCCAACATCATGATGAAGAACATGATGGACTTCTGCGTCGGCGTGCTCGCCTTCGCAGCGTTCGGCTACGCCATCGCCTTCGGCACCGGGAACGACTTCATCGGGACGAACGGCTGGTTCCTCGGTAGCGACATCGCCGACAACTACCTCGCCGAGTCGTCGCTGACGAACATGACGTTCTTCATCTTCCAGGTGGCGTTCGCCGCAACGGCCGCCACCATCGTGTCGGGCGCCATGGCCGAGCGCACCAAGTTCAGGAGCTACATCATCTACAGCTTCTTCCTGACGGCGCTGGTCTACCCGATCATCGTCCACTGGACCTGGGGCGGCGGTTGGCTCAGCACCTTGGACACCCCGTACATCGACTTCGCCGGCTCGGGCATCGTGCACATGGTCGGTGGCGTGGCTGCGCTCGTCGGCTGTGCCTTCCTCGGCCCACGCATCGGCAAGTACGGACCCGACGGCAAGCCCCGGGCGATCCCCGGGCACTCGATCCCCTTCGCCATCCTCGGCGTGTTCGTCCTGCTCGTCGGCTGGTTCGGGTTCAACGCGGGCTCCGAGCTCGCTGCTGACCTCACGGTTCCGGCGATCGCAGTGACCACCGTGATCGCCGCTGCGGCCGGTGGGGTCGCCGCGATGTTCCTCATCTGGGCCATCGCCGGCAAGCCCGACGTCGCCATGGCAGGCAACGGCGTGCTGGCCGGACTCGTCGGGATCACCGCCGGCACCGCCCACGTCAACAACTGGGGAGCGTTGATCATCGGCCTGATCGCCGGCATGATCGTCGTCGGAGCCGTCCTCGCCTTCGATCGGATCAAGATCGACGATCCGGTCGGTGCCATCTCGGTGCACGGTGTCTGCGGTGCGTTCGGCGTCCTCGCCGTCGGCCTCTTCGCCACCACCGATGGCTCGCCCCTCGGTGCGGACTCGGTTGACGGCCTCTTCTACGGAGGCGGAGCCACCCAGCTCGTCACCCAGCTCATCGGCGTGGTTGCGATCGCGGCCTTCGTCGGCGTCGCCATGGTCATCATCTTCGGTGCGATCAAGATGACCCTCGGCCTGCGGGTGAGCGAGGAAGAGGAGATCGAAGGCCTCGATGTCCTCGAGCACGGTTCGCCGGGCTACGGCGAAGATGTCCAGGTCTCGTTCCCCATCGGCGCCAGCTCCGGCGTCAAGGCCAGCGTCTAGGCCGCCTGATGATCAACCTACTGACTGCGATCATC
>JBAWHL010000415.1:0-9044 GCA_049593815.1 Ilumatobacteraceae bacterium
CGGCTGCGCGGCGTCCACCAGGAGTGCCTTGACTTGATCGTTGGTGAGCTCGGGGCGCTGCTCGAGCAGCAGCGCAGCGGCCCCGGCGACGACCGCGGCAGCCTGCGAAGAGCCACTGCCCTGGAACGTCTCGTCGTCGACGAAGCCCTCCGGGTGGTTGACGTCAGCATCGCTGCCCGGTGCACGCAGGCTCTGGAGATGTGCGCCCGGAGCGGCGACGTCCGGGTTCCTGACGCCATCGCCGGCGCTGGTCCAGTCAGCGGCACGAATGCCGGTGTCGCTGACGTCGGCGCCCGCGACAGCGATCACGAACGGATCGCTGGCCGGAGACAGGAGACCGTTGCTGTCGGCGCCGAGGTTGCCCGCAGCGGTGACGACGACGATGCCGGCGTCCCACGCCCGCTGGACAGCCGCGATCAGCGGATCCTGGGTGGCGGGCAGCCCGGACTGGGACCCGACGGAGAGATTGATGACTCGGATGTCGTGTTCGTCAGCGTGGTCGACGACCCAGTTGACGGCGGCAACGAGACCGCCCGGAGCGACGTCACCCTCGCGGTTGCCGACCTTGACCGAGACGATGCCGGCGTCGGGCGCCACACCGAGGAACCATTCCGGGTGCTGCGCGGCGAGGGCCGGCTGGGCGCCGGACTCGCGGCCGGCGATGATGCCCGCCATGTGCGTGCCGTGGCCGTTGGTGTCGACGTAGGCCGTCCGGGAATCGCTGGCTTCACTGGACAGGTCGATCGCGGCGACGACCTTGCCGTCGTCGGCGAGTCCGTCGACCGGGGCGACGCCCGTGTCGATGACGGCGACATTGATGCCTGCGCCGGTGATCCCGGCATCCCACAAGGAGCGAGCGCCGATCTGGTCGACCACGTGATACATCGAGCCGGCGGGGAGATCCGCGGCATCGACGGGCGCTTCGATCAACGGAGCGACGACCGGTGCCTCGACGGGCTGCGGGTCGGACTCGTCGGAGGCCATGACGTAGGCCGTGGCCGCAAGGCCGAGTGCGATGGTCGCGGCGGCGACGACGCGCCACCGCGGGCCGCGTGGTGCCTCAGCGGACGGGGTCGATCGGCCGAGCGGCCGACGAGCGTCGACGTTCGCGTCGAGGACGGAGCCCCTGGCGAAAGCGAGAGACGGCTGGATGATGCCGGTCATGTGATGTGTGCTCCCTTACCCGCCCACTCGGGGCCTGGCTCACGCACTGTGCACTGCCGCCCAGCACCACACAGTTTCTTGAATGAACCGTGAATCTACCTTGAGAACACCGTTCTGGTCAACCTGGAGCACGCGTTCCGCCACACTCCGTGGTCAATGAAGTGGCAGGTCAACTCGCAGAAGTGCGTCGCTACGTGAGCGAAGACCACCGAACGCGGTCGTCAGTCGAGGTGTTTCTCGAACCATCGTTCGGCATACGGGTTGTCGTTGTACCGCTCGATCGTCCGATAGCCGGCCCGCTCGTACATGCCGATGGCCTCGGTCAACACCGCATTGGTGTCCAGACGGACGACGCGGTTGCCCATCTCGCCGCATCGTCGTTCGAGGTCTGCGAGCAACCGCGAGGCGATGCCTCTTCCCCGCTGCGACGGATGCACCCACATCCGCTTGATCTCGCCGAGACCGGGTTCGAGCGTCTGCAGGGCGCCACAACCGACGGTCGCCTCCCCGATCCGCACGACGACGAAGGCCCCCGTCGGCGGATCGAACGACTCCACGTCCGCGCCGGCGGCGTCACCGGGGTCGAACCCCGAGAGGAAGCGCTCGTCCAGTTCGCCGAAGTAGGCGGCCATTGCCTGCTGCGCAGGCTCCGAACGAGCGTCGACGCTCTCGAACCTCACCACGTCGGGCTCGGTGCCTGCCATCGTCGACTCCGGCCGTCAGCCCGCGGACGCGTCGACACACACCGCAGATCAGCCGATCAGCCGGTGACGTGTGCCGACAGCCAGGCGAGGACGTCGGCGGTGACCTCGTCGCGGTTGGTCTCGTTCAAGATCTCGTGGCGGCCACCCGGGTAGACCGTGACGGTCACATCGGTGAGGCCGGCCTCCCGGTAGCGCTGCCCGAGCATCTCGACGAGTTCGCCGCCGCCGGCCAGCGGGTCGTCGCTGCCTGACGCGATGAGCACGGGCAGGTCGGTGGGAATGCCGGCCAACACGGCTGGGTCAGCCAACCGAGCGGCCGGAGCGAAGAGCGACGGCACCATCGCTTCGGGCAGGTCGAAGCCACACCACGGGTCCGCGACGTACAGGTCGACCTCTGCCTCGTCGCGCGACAGCCACTCGTACCCGGTGCGGTGTTCGAAGCCGAGGTTGAACGCCTCGAGGCCAACCGGTCCGTCGGCCGCGGCGAGACCAGCGGCAAGGACATCGAGCACGGTCGATCCGGACAGCACCACACCGTGATACGGCGCGGCCCGGTCGACGATCACCGCCTGCGAAGCGAACGATCCCATCGAGTGACCGAACAAGAACACGGGCAGCCCCGGATTGTCAGCAGCGATCGCCACGCCGTAGTCGGCGACGTCGGTGATCAATCCGTCGAACCCGGCCGTACCGAAGTCGCCGAGGTCGGCCTGGCCAGTGCGGCCGTGACCGCGGTGGTCGGTTGCGAAGGCGAGGAATCCGGCCTGGTTCAACGCAGTGGCGAATCGGTCGTAGCGGGCCGCGTGCTCCGCCAGGCCATGGGCGATCTGCACAGCACCGCGCGGCTCGCCATCGACATCGGTCCACGCTGTGGTCGCGATCTCCAGACCGTCAGCGCTGGAAACGAAGGAGGATTCTGTTGCACCCATGGACGAATCCTCGCACACGGCGAGGCGCTCATCTGGCTCGACGGCCCCGGAGCGAGTCGCCCAGCGCTCGATGGCCGGTGACCGGGATGCTGCGTACTCTGGTGGCGTGTCCAAGTTCCGCATGAGGAAGGCCCGATCGGTTCGGGACCTGCTCGAGGGTCTTGGATTCTCCGAGGACCAGATCGCGGAAGCGGAGCTCGCGGGAACAGCCGAATTGCTCGCCATCGACGCGGTGGTCCTCCCCGAGAAGACCAAGCTGACGATGGCCGACGTGGCCGCCAAGGTCGGCATCGAGGTCGGTGAGGTCCAACGGTTCTGGCGGGCGCTGGGGTTCGTCGACACCGCTGCCGACGAACCGTCGTTCAGCAAACGCGACGTCGCGATCCTGAAGTCGCTGGTGGGCCTGACCCGTGACGGTGTCACCGACCCCGATGTGGCGCTCCAGGTCGCTCGCGTGATCGGGCTGTCGCTCGCCCAGGTGGCCACGGCGATCGTCGACGTCGGAGCGACCCGCTCGGGGACACGTGGCGAGGACGAGGCCAGCTCACTCGCGGTTCGGTCCGGTGAACTGCTGCCGTTCATGTCGGAGGTGATCGACTACTCGTTCCGTCGCCATCTGCGAGCAGCGACCAGGCGCCGAATCCTCGTGGCCGCGTCAGCCGACGGTGAGACCCAGGTGGTCGGATTCGCGGATCTCGTGCGATTCAGCGGCATGAGCTTGCAGCTCGGCGAACAGGAGCTCGCCGAGCTGGTCGGCCGCTTCGATCGCGTGGTCCAGGACATCGTCGTGCGGCATGGGGGTCGAACCGTGAAGATGATGGGTGACGGCGCGATGTTCTCGGTGGTCGACCCGGCCGAGTCCGCCCTCCTCGCCCTGGACCTCGCTGCAGCAGTCCAGTGCGACGAAGTGCTCAGCGGCCTGCGGATCGGGATGGCGAGCGGGCCGGTACTGGCACGCGATGGCGACCTCTACGGACCGGTCGTCAACGTCGCCAGCCGTCTCGCGTCGGTGGGACGAGCTGGTGCGATCAACGTCAACCAACACCTCCGCGAGTCGCTCGCCGGCGACCGACGGTTCGAGTTCCGCAGCCTCGGCCAACGCAACCTCCGCCACATCGGCGAGATGCGGGTGTACCGGCTGCGAGAACGTTCGGCCTCCGCAACGCGCTGAGGCCGACACCGACGACGCTCAGTCGAACATCCGCCGTAGTCGCGTGCTCAGCGCGTCGATCATGACGGTGAGCACGAGCAGCGCTCCGATCGCGCCGAGGACAGCGCTGTAGTCGCGGGCGACGAGATGCTCCTGGAGCAGGCGGCCCAGTCCTGCGGCGCCCACGACGCCGACGATCACGGTTTCACGCGTGATGACCTCCCACCGATACAACGCGAGGCCGATCAAGCGCGTGGCCGTCACCGGGAGCACCGCGTACAGCAACTGTCCGCCCGCCGTTGCGCCCGCAGCGTCGAGATGGCGTCGGGCGCGGTCGTCGTGATCTTCGAGCACCTCGGTGAAGAGTCGGCCGAGCACGCCGGTGTTGTAGACCGCGAGCGCAACGGCGCCCGGCCAGATTCCGGGGAACATGACGAGCACGACGAGGAACGCCCACACTGGCGCAGGCACGGCGCGGAACAACAACAGCACGGCGCGCACGGACCAGGCCACCGCGCGCTGCCCGAGTGGTGCATCGGGGCGGTATGGACGGACGGCGACGACCGCGAGCACGAGCCCGCCGATCGTCGCCATCAGTGTCGCCAACACCGACATCGCCAACGTGTCGACCGTGGCCTGGGCGAGTTCGCTCCATCCCCCCGGTCCGAGTCGCGGCGGGAACAGGTCGTCGATCAGCTCGACGGCGAGGCGTCGCGTGCGTTCCGACCACAGGCTGCTGAGCTCGAGACCGAGGTACCACCACGCCAGCGGGACCGCGATGGCGATCGCCACCCACGACCGCCGGATGATCGCAGGCGACGACGGGTGACGCACGTGGGACGACCACCAGTCCGCCGCACCGGACAGGATCATCAGCGCCGCGATCAGGGTCCAGATCTCGTCGTAGCGCAGCGATTCGAAGCTGAGGTCGAGCTGGAAACCGAGCCCACCTGCACCGACGATGCCGAGCACCGCGGCGGAGCGGACGGCACATTCCAGTCGGTAGAACCCGTACGACACGAGGTCGGCGCGCACCAGCGGCGCGATGCCGTAGGTGACCGAGACGAGCCGTCCTGCGCCACTGGTGCGCAGCGCCCGGTATGCGGCGGGGTCGGCGTCGTCGATCAGCTCGCCGTAGACCTTGGCCGTGACCGCTCCGAACTGGATGCCGATGGCGATGATCGCGACCCAGGGATCGAACCCCAGGACCTGAACGAGCAGCAGCGCCCAGATCACCTCGTGAACGGCACGGGGCACGACGAAGGCGAGGCGCACGATGCGTCGCACCGCCTGGCGGAACCACCGACCGGCGGCGGTCGTCGACACCGATTCCCACGGGCGCTCGGCGACGGCCAGGCCACCGACGAGTCCGATCGCCACGCTCACGATGGTGCCGAGCAGCGCATAGGCGGCGGTGACGGCGGTCGCCTCGGCGGTGAGTCGGAGGAACGCCGGGTCGAGGTCGGGGTGCAACGCCGCGCGCCAGAACTCGGCGAATGACGGCCACCCGCCGGGGTTGAAGACGTCGCGCCCGGTCGTCGCCCGCCAGGCCGACCAGACCACGAGCAGCCCCAACGCCGTCGACCACCATCGACGGGCGCGACGGTCGCGTTCGGTCATGGACGCGCGTAGACGAGGGTGAGGAGGTCGTCGGTGAGGTCGGCGATCGCGACGTCGAACAGCAGGCGTCCGTCGCGGACACCGATGACCCGTTCAGCGAAACGGCGAGCGAACTCGGGTTGGTGGAGGCTCACGATCGACGTCCAACCGTCGGGCGGCGCCACGCCATCGGACGGCGCGGTGATCAGCCCGAGGGCGAGCGCGCTGATCTCCGGGTCGAGGCTGGCCACGGGTTCGTCGGCGAGGACGAGGTCGGGACGCTGCCGCAGCACCCGTGCGAGCGCGACCCGCTGGCGTTGTCCGCCCGAGAGCTCGTCGACGCGCACATCGAGCAGTTCGGGATCCAGTCCAACCGAGATGAGGACCTCGCGATCGACCTGGCGGTCGAGTGGCCGAACGAGCGACCGCGCCGCACGCCAGGTCGACCACGTTCCGAGGCGACCCGCGTTGAGGTTGTGGATCACGCGCAGGGGCCCGACGAGATCGTGATCCTGGCGAACGACGCCGATCCGGTTCGCGTGACGACGCCGAGCGCGGCCGCGCAGGTGCTGCAGTTCCTCACCGAACACTTCGACAGCGCCATCGACGCGACCACCGTCGATCACCACGCGACCGTTCAAGAGGTTGAGCAGGGTGGACTTGCCGGCACCCGACGGACCGACGAGCGCGACGCGCTCACCGTGCCGAACGGAGAGTTCGACCTCGTCGAGCGCACGCGTCCCGTTGGGGTAAGTGACGCGCACGCCCGACAGTCGGACGACGGGTGCCGGCATGGTTCGCGTCAGCGAATGGCGCCGATGTCGCGAGCGACGCCTTCGATCGCGATGTAGTTCGTGTTCTCGGTCGGGATGAACGCCCCGGCACCGAACAGATCCAGGATCTCGGCGTCGTCGGCATCGGCGATGTCGAGCCCTGCGAACGCTGCCACCACCGCATCGGTGAATCCCTCGCCGAATTGTTCGTCGAGGTCGGCCTGCGCGACCCAGTGGTAGTCGTAGTACGGCGGTGTCCGGAAGATCTCGACGACCTCGTCGGTGTCCACGGCCCCCTCGGCGACGCGACTGTCCCAGACCTGGGAGTTGAGCGCGCCGATCTCATAGGTCCCCGCAGTGACCAGTTCGATGGTCGCATCGTGCGAGCCGGAGAATCCGGGCTCGCCGGTGAGGTCGGACTCGACGTCGACGCCTGCCTCGGTCAGGAAGTACTGCGGCATGAGCCGTCCCGATGTCGACGACTCGGAACCGAACGTGAACGAGTGGTCGGCGACGGCGGACAGCCCGTCGACATCGTCGAACGGCTCGATACCGACGTCGGCGCCGGCGATGAACACCGACGTGAATTCGGCGTCGATGTCGCGCTGCACGACGGCCTCGGCCCCCTCGACTTCGAGGCGAGCCTGGACACCGGTGAGTCCACCGAACCAGACGAGGTCGAGGTCGCCGACGGCGAACCCGCTCACGGCGCCTTGGTAGTCGGTGACCGGGACGTACTCGACCTCGACGCCGAGCTCGTCGGTGAGGTGGTCGGAGACCAGACCGAACTGGCGCTGGAGCACGTCGGGATCCTGATCGGGAATGGCGCCGATGCGCAGCGTGCCGGAGAACTCGGTGGCGACGGAGGTGCCGTCGGTCGACTCGGCCGTGGTGCCAGCAGCGTCGGTCGAGCTGTCGCTGGCGGAGTCGGCGGAGTCGTCGCTGCTGTCGCTGCCGCAGGCGACGAGTCCGACGGTCAGGCCGAGGGCGGCGACGCCTCGGGCGACACGCCAGGAACCCTGGCGGACCGATCGGTCAGGGGTGTTCGGGGTGTTCCGGGTGTTCGTGTCGCTTGCACGCCAACTGGCGAGCGTGATTCGGGCCGTCATGCGCGGCCACCGGAATATGACATGGGGAGTTCTCCTCGATTGAGTGAGTGGATGGGTCCGAGTGACCCTAATCCGACCCACCGTCAGCGCCCCTGCCGATGTGGTTCGAGGCCCGCGCACACAGCGTCAGCCGCCACGACGGCGAAGCATCACCGTTCGCGACGGCTACAGGTTCGACCTCACTCGGCCACGCTGGCCACCCGCTGGGGCGATGAGCGGCCACGGTCGCTCGCGTTCGACCGCGAGTGCCACGTCGAGCAGCAACTCCTCACTGAAGTGCGGACCGATGACCTGGAGGCCGATCGGCAACCCGTCGGCGCCCGTTCCCATCGGAATCGAAATCGCCGGGTTGCCGTAGATGTTGGAGGGAATGGTGAGCGTGCCGTTGTTCGCGGCCGTCGATTCCTTGCCGCCGAAGGTCCTCGGCAGGCGACCCTCCGCGCCGAAGGCGACATCAGGGTTGGTCGGGGCGATCACGAGATCGACCTGCTCGAAGAGGTCTGCCATCGCCTCGTTGAGTTCGATGCGGCTGTTCTCGGCCTGGATCGCGACGTCGACGTTGTAGCGCTCGATGGTGGCCGCCATCCCGGCGCGCATCGAACCACTGAGACCGTCGGCGCACTCAGGCCACCGATCACCGATGATCTGGCGGACGAACACGGCGCCCGTGATCCCCCAGGTGCCTCCCGTGCGAGGAAGCGCCGGTTCCACGTCGCGACGACGCATACCGAGCAGGTCGATCAACCAGGCACCGGCTTCCGACACGACCTCCATGGTCTCATCGGCAACGACGCTGCCACCGAACTCGGGCAACACGGCGACGCGAAGTGCGCGCAGGTCGTCGGCATGCGAACCGAGCCCGACTTCCCAGCCCTCGACCCGGGGCAGACTGAGCGGGTCGCGCGGATCGAACCCGTTGGTCACGTCGAACCAGCGAGCGGTGTCACGTACCGAGCGGGCCTGGCAACCGAAGACCACCGTCAGGTTTCCTGGCCCGACCTTGGGGCCCATCGGTGTCCGCCCGAACGTGGCCTTGAGACCGACGAGGCCACAGAATCCGGCTGGAATTCGGACCGATCCCCCGCCGTCGCTCCCTGAGGCGATCGTGAACAGCCCGCCGGCAACGCCCGCAGAACTGCCACCCGAGGAGCCACCAGGTGTCCGATCGAGATTCCAGGGGTTGCGGGTCACGCCGTGCAAGTCGGTGGAGGTCTGATTCGTCGCTCCGAACTCGGAGGCCGTTGTCTGCGCAGCGAGGACCGCTCCGGCAGCGGTCAGCCGGGTGAACATGGTGTCGGTGTGCCCGGAGATCCGATCGGACAACGCAACCGATGCCTCGGTCGCGGGCCATCCCTCGATGTGATTGAGTTCCTTGGCCCCGATCGGGACGCCGCCGAACGGCAGCGAGACATCGGCCGACGACGCTGCCGCGAACGCGGCGTCGCGATCGGTGTGGCTGATGGCGTTCAGGTCGGAGGCGTCGATCGCGGCGTAGGTCGCCTCGAGTTCCTCGACGGGCGACCGCTCACCAGATCGGAACGCCTCGACGAGTGAGACGGCATCGCCGGTCCAGGGCCGGTCCGAGGTGGTCGTGGAAGTGGTCGTGGAGGTGGTCG
>JBAWHL010000416.1:0-1890 GCA_049593815.1 Ilumatobacteraceae bacterium
GCTGGTGACGCTGCAGCGAAGGCGGCCGGCGTCAGCTTCGAGGACTTGATGGACGAGCTTTTCGACCTGGCCGGAATGACGGCGAGCAGCGCTCGCTACGCCGACTTCGAGGCGCAGCCCGATCGCGCCACCATCCACAACATCGTCGAGGACGAGTGGGTCGCTGGCCCGACCCGCAACCCAGACGCTCAGGGTCCGGCCGGTGGCATCAGCTCGTCGCTGGACGACGTCGCCACCTGGGTGAGGTTGCAGCTCGGCGCCGGCACGCTCGACGGTCTGGAGATCGTCGGGGAGGAAGCGCTGGCCGCCACGCACGCCCCGCGCATCATGAACCGCCCCGCAGAGACCTACGACGGCCAGAATGGGTCGTACGGGCTCGGGTGGACGGTCTCCACCGATCACCTCGGCGAGCTCCGCTGGGCCCACTCCGGAGCGTTCTCCCAGGGCGCCCACACCAGCGTCACTCTGCTTCCGGGGTCGCAGCTCGGGGTGGTGGTGCTCAGCAATGCAATGCCCGTCGGCTCGGCCGAGGCCATCACCGACCAGATCATCGACCAGATCGTCGTCGGAGAGCAGACGCAGGACTGGGCCGGGGTGTGGAGCGCCCGCTACAGCAACCTCTTCGTCGCCGACGAAACGTTGGAAGAGCTGCCGCTTCCAGCGACGCCGGCCCTCCCCGACGACGCATACGTCGGTTCCTACGCCAACGACTACTACGGCACGTTCGAGGTCATCGCTGACGATGACGGGCTTGCCGTCGTCCAGGGGCCGGCCGGAAAAGAGTTCGCGCTGACGCACTGGGACGCCAACACCTTCACGTGGATCTCGGATCCTGAGCTCCCCGAGGTCCGCTCGCGGTTCGAGTTCACCGTCGACCCCGACGGTCGAGCGACGGCCGTCACCATCCCCGCTGCCGCCGCCGGCCTGGGGACCCTGCAACGTGTTTGAGCCGGACAGGGGCCGACGTGTGCCGGCGGTGACGCGACGGCAGCTCCTGGCCGCAGGCACGGTCGCATCGGTGGCGACGGTGTTGGCCACGGCCTGTGGCTCCAACGACGACGCCGGGCCAGCGGGCCCGACGGCCTCGTCCGAGGTGGCTGCATCGTCATCGCCGACGTCGTCGTCGAGCGCTTCGCCGGTGATGGACGACGCCACGATGGCGATGCTCGATCGGATCTTCGCCGAGCAGTTCGCCGCGACCGGCGTGGCCGGGCTTGCCGGCGCGGTGCAGATCGGCGACGACGAATGGGTCGGCTCGGCAGGCGTGGCCGATCTGTCGAGCGGCGAGGCGTTCCGGCCGGCTGACTTCATGCGCATCGCCAGCGTCACCAAGACGTTCACCGCCACGGCGGTGCTGCAACTCGTCGACAAAGGTCTGGTGTCGCTGGACGACGTGTTGGAGCGCTACGTCCCGGGCGTGATCAATGGAGACGTGGCCACGATCGCCGACCTGCTCGGGATGCAGTCGGGGATCCCGGACTTCACCGCCAATGCGAGGTTCCTCGATGCGTTCACGGCTGATCCGACGATGGCCTGGACGGAGCGCAGAACGCTGGACGTGATCGCGGAGGCGTCGGAGGCCGATTTTGCCCCCGGCGCCAGGACCGCCTACTGCGACTCCAACTTCGTCCTGTTGGGGATGGTCGCGGAGGCGGTGACGGGCGAGCCGGTCGGGGTCACCGTCACGCAATCGATCATCGAACCGCTCGGCCTCACGTCGACGTCGTACCCCACCGGCGCGATGGTCCCCGATCCCCACCCGACCGCGTACGCGCCCGTGCTCGATCCGAACGACCCGGGCGCGCCCATCGACAACGTTGCCAACCCGCCTCGGGTCGTCAACGACGTGAACCCCGCCGTGGCAGCGGGAGCCGGCGCCATGATCTCGAC
>JBAWHL010000417.1:0-1721 GCA_049593815.1 Ilumatobacteraceae bacterium
CCAGCGCACCGCGATCGACGAGATCAAGCGCGACATGGAACTCGCCCACCCGATGGATCGCCTCGTGTGCGGTGACGTCGGATTCGGCAAGACCGAGGTGGCGATCCGCGCCGCGTTCAAGGCGATCCAGGACGGCAAGCAAGTCGCCGTGCTCGCACCGACGACGCTGCTCGCCACGCAGCACGGCAACACGTTCGCCGACCGCTTCTCCGGCTTCCCGATCCGTGTCGAGGTGCTGTCCCGGTTCCTCACTGCCGGTCAGGCGAAGAAGGTCATCGAGGCCGTCAAGACCGGCGAGGTCGACTGCATCATCGGCACGCACCGGCTGCTCGCCAACGACGTGAAGTTCAAGGACCTCGGGTTGCTGATCGTCGACGAGGAGCAACGGTTCGGCGTCCAGCACAAAGAGACGATGAAGAAGATGAAGACGAATGTCGACGTCCTCACACTCTCGGCCACGCCCATTCCGCGCACGCTCGAGATGTCGCTCGTCGGCATCCGCGACCTGTCGCTGCTGCAGACCCCGCCGGCAGATCGCCAACCGATCCTCACCTACGTGGGCGAGTACGACGAGCGAGTTGCCATCGAGGCGATCCGCCGCGAGTTGCTCCGTGAAGGCCAGGTCTTCTGGGTGCACAATCGTGTGCAGTCGATCGAGACCGCTGCGAACCGTCTGCGTCAGCTCGTCCCCGAGGCTCGCATCGCCATCGCCCACGGGCAGATGGACGAGGCCTCGCTGGAAACCGTCGTGCAGGACTTCTGGGATGGCCAGTACGACGTCCTCGTCTGCACCACGATCATCGAGTCGGGCATCGACATGCCGACCGTCAACACGCTCGTCGTCGAGCGGTCCGACCTGCTCGGTCTCGGCCAGATGCACCAGTTGCGCGGTCGTGTCGGGCGATCAGGCTCCCGGGCCTACGCGTACCTGTTCCACCCACGCGACAAGATTCTGTCCGAGGAGGCCTACGAACGACTCCGCACGATCGGCGAGGCGACCGAACTCGGATCGGGATTCAAGATCGCCATGCGCGACCTCGAGATCCGCGGCGCCGGCAACCTGCTCGGCGAGTCACAGTCCGGCCACATCGCCGCCGTCGGCTACGACCTCTACTGCCAGATGGTGACCGAGGCGGTCAGCGAGATGAAGGGCGAAGCCCAACCGGACAAGCCGGCCGAGATCAAGCTCGACGTCCCCACCGATGCGTTCCTGCCGACCGACTACGTCTCCAAGGAGGAGCTGCGGCTCGAGGCGTACCGACGCCTGGCCGCAGTCACCTCGGCCGCCGAAGTCGACGACATCCGCACCGAGTGGGAAGACCGCTACGGTCCCCTACCCGAGCCCGCGCTGGCACTCATGCAGGTCGGCATGCTGCGCGCACAGTGCCATCGGCTCGGCATCAACGACATCCAGATCTCCGGATCGTCGTCGACGGGAGGCACGGCGAAGCTGGCGCCGCTGGAGCTCAAGCTCTCCGAGACGATGCGGCTGCGTCGAATCTCGAAGGGTGCCAAGTACAAAGAGGACCTCGGTCAGCTCGTGGTTCCGCTCCCCCGCGGCAAGGACGCCTCCACGTTCCTCGCCTCCTTCCTCGACGATCTCGTCCCCGCCGAATAGCCCGCGACGCGGCACGGCGAGAGCAACCGCACCTCGTCGGTCCGTCGACGAACCGACGGTGTCCACCCGTTACATTTGGGGTCTGACCCCTGATGTAACGCTC
>JBAWHL010000418.1:0-16892 GCA_049593815.1 Ilumatobacteraceae bacterium
GGAGTGCTCCGCTGGGACCTACATCCGCACGCTCGCCGACGATCTCGGGCGGTTGCTCGGCGGTGGTGCTCACCTGCGGAACCTGCGTCGGACACACGTCGGCGAATTCACCGTGGCCGAGGCCGCCGCCCCCGACGACTGCGAACTGTTGCCCGTCGCCAGTGCGGTTCGAGCCCTTGCTCACGTGACCGTCGACGACGACGTGGCAGCCCTCATCGCGAACGGTCGTGTCCTCGACCAATGGGACGGAGAAGGGCCGTGGGCGGTGTTCTCCGCAGCCGGAGACCTGCTCGCGGTCTACGAACGGTTCCGCGATGGCCAGGCCAAGCCGGCGGTCGTGCTGCCGGTCTGAAGCGGTCGCCGGGGACACCGACCGATAACGTTTGTGTTCGTGCTCGTCGTGACTGACCTCGAACGCCAACCGTGGGCGGATCGACGCGCCGTCATCACGATCGGTGCGTACGACGGCGTCCACCTCGGCCATCAGGCCGTGATCGCTCAGGTTCGTGCTCGCGCTGCCGAGATCGATGGTGTCTCGGTGGTCGTCACCTTCGACAAGCACCCCGCCAGCGTCGTCCGTCCGGAGTCCGCCCCGAAGCTGTTGACCACGGCCGCACAGAAGATGGAACTGCTCGAAGCGACCGGCGTCGACGCCGTCGTCGTCGTGCCCTTCGACGAGCAGCAGGCAGCCGAGTCCCCCGAGTCCTTCGTCGACCGGGTGCTCGTGCGATGCCTCAACACCCACGTCATCGTCGTCGGCGAGGATTTTCATTTCGGCCGCCACCGCGACGGCAATGTCGACCTGTTGCGCAAGATCGGTGTCGAGTCCGACTTCGACGTCGAACCGGTCGAGTTGATCGCTCGGGCCGACGGTGTCGACGAGCCGGTCAGCAGCACCGCCATTCGCCGCGCGCTCGCCGGCGGCGACATCGCTCGCGCGAACGCCATGCTCGGCCACCCCCACGAAGCGCGTGGCGAGGTCACGACCGGCGACCAGCGTGGCCGTCTCCTCGGATTCCCGACGGCCAACGTTGCCGTGCCGGGTGGCGCCTGCCTCCCCGCCGATGGCGTCTACGCCGGGTTCTACGAACGCCCGTCGGGCGAGGTGTCACCGTGCGCGATCAACCTGGGTCGGCGACCGACGTTCTACGAGCACGCCGATGCCTCGCTTCTCGAGGCGCATCTGCTCGACGCCGACGTGGACCTCTACGGCGAGACCGCCCACGTGCGCTTCGAACACTTCCTGCGGAGCGAGCGCAAGTTCGACGGCGTCGACGCGCTCATCGCCCAGTTGGCGCTCGACGTCGAACACGCTCGCACCCTGCTCAGCTGAGCAGCAGACGGCGCGCTCGGTCGGTCAGGACGGCCAGACGACCGTGCCGTTGCCGTCGTAGACGGTGTCGAGAATGTTGCTCAGGTAGTCGGTGGCCGTGGGCGTGTCAGCGTCGCCGAACAGTCCGAACTCGGCGTAGGAGTCGAGTTCGGCCTGCAGCGCCGCGGGGATGGCGACACCGAAGCCGGTCCCGTCCGGCGTCAGGTCGACGATGAGCTCGGAATCGGTCGTCCACCGGAACCGCTCGCCGTCCTCGGACAGGAAGTTCGGGTTGCCGTTCTCGTTGATCAAGGCGACCGACGCGGCGACTGCCGCGTCCGGGTCGGCGATGGCGTCAGCCAGACCCATCATCGTGGCGCGCATGAAGTCGACCGCGGCGGTCGGGTGCTCGTCGACGAAGGTCTGGCTCGTGTAGATCACGCCGAAGGACCCAGGGATGTCGTAGTCGTTCGGGTCGAACAGGTCGAAGTCGATCCCGGCTCGTTCGAGCGCCCCCGGCTCGTTGCTCTTGTAGCCGGGGAAACCGACGATCGACTCGATCGCGATGTGTGCGGTGGGGTCGAAGCCGTCGAGGAGCACGGTGTCGTAGTCCTCGCCTTCGATGAGCCCGGCCTGGCCGAGCATGGCGGCGATGCTCGGCGGGAGCTTCCCCTTGACCCCGATGGTCGTGCCCGCGAGGTCGGTCAGCGTGGTGGCCTCGCCGGGCTTGACGATCAGTGAATCGATCGCCGTCGGGCCCTCGACGGCGGTGACGACGAAATCGGTGTCGTTCGCATTGGCGAAGGCGACGACCTCGCTGAAGGAGCCTCCGGAGGAGAACTGGGCGTCGTTCTCGGCGATCAACGCATAGTTGGCGGTCGAGAAACTGGGGGTCATTTCGACGTCGAGGCACATGTCGGCGTAGTAGCCGTTCGCGTCGGCCACGATGACGTCGACGATCGACGCGGCAGCGGCGAAGTCGAAACTGCTCAGGTAGGTGATCGTGCCGGCAGCCTCGTTCGCTGCGCATCGATCCTCGGGGAAGGCCTCGCCGGCCACGACGGGTTCGGTCGAGTCGTCGACGGCCTCACCAGAGTCGGCGTCGCTGCCGCAGGCGGCGAGCACGACGATGGCGGCGACGGCGAGGGCAAGAAGTGTGTGGCGGCGCATTGGAGTCCAGACATTCGGTCGGCAATCGCGGAAATCGCGCGGACGCTGTGGTCCGTGACCGCTCATTCTCTCATGCGCGACGGGTCGAGCAGAAGTCAACGACGCTGTGACACGTGCCAGCGGAGCAGGCTGCGCTCCAAGACGGACAGCAGTGCGAGCCCGACGATGCCGAGCAGCGCCGAGGTCACGATCGTCGTCCAGAGGGTCTCGGCATCGTTGAAGGACGCCGCGCGGCGTCCGATCGCTCCCAGGCCATCGGTCGTGAGTGCGGACCCCTCACTGAAGTACGCCGCCGCCAGCCCGAGGCCCAGCGCGAACCTCATCGTCGTGTAGATCGAGGGGAGTGCGGCGGGGAGACGCAGACGCCAGAAGACCTCCCACGGTCGGGCATCGACACTGGCGAGCAACTCGCGCGCTGCGGGGTCGGCCGACTTCATCCCGCCCACGACGCCGAACGTGAACACGGGGAACGACGTGAACGCGACCATGAAGATGATCGTGGGTTCGCC
This sequence comes from Ilumatobacteraceae bacterium, assembly GCA_049593815.1. GTDB lineage: Bacteria > Actinomycetota > Acidimicrobiia > Acidimicrobiales > Ilumatobacteraceae > Sva-07. The sequence continues at coordinate 2,992 of JBAWHL010000418.1, forward strand.
ACCGTCCAGCCAGAGCACCACCGAGGTGATGTAGGCGACCCACGGAGTCACCAGGATCAGCACGAGAATCGGCTGGGTGGCCTCCTCGACGAATCGAGACGCGGCCATGCACGAGCCCACGGCAATCGCCGCCACCAGCGCGATCGCCAACCCGACCACCATGTGTCGCCCCGTGATCAACGCGTTGCTGAGGTAGAACCCGGGGTCGTCAGCGAACGACTCGAGGATCTTCGACGGGGGGAGCAGCACGAATCGGCGGATGTCGAAGACGCTGACGCACACTTCCCAGAGCAGCCCGAATGCGATGACCCCGATGACCGGAGCCAGGACGCGTCGCATCGTCGTGCTCATCGCGTCATGCCGTTCGCGAGCGCTCCACGGAGTCGGGTCGTCGTGTGGAAGAAGCCGTCGGTGTCTTCGATCTCCGGGTGACGGGGACGGGGCAGGTCGATGGCGATGTCGTCTGCCACGGTGCCGGGCCGCGGGGTCATGACCAGCACCCGGTCGGACAGGAACGTCGCCTCGGCGATCGAGTGCGTCACGAACACGACGGTCGTCCCGAGTGGCTCGCACAGCCGGCCGAGGAGGTGACGCATGTCGGTGCGCGTCATCTCGTCGAGCGCGGCGAAGGGTTCGTCCATCAGCAGGATCGGGGCGTCGAGCGCGAACGCTCGCACGAGACCGACGCGTTGCTGCATGCCACCGGAGAGTTCGTGCGGGTACGCGTCGCGGAAGTCGCCGAGCCCGACCTCGTCGAGGAGTTCGTTCACCGACAGGCTCGGGGTCGTCGGCGATGCTGACCGGTTGATGTCGAGCAGCAGGTTCGCGTTGGCCTCGACCGTGCGCCACGGCAACAGCGCCGGTGACTGTGGGACGAATCCGATCTGCTTGTGTCGGCGTGCCTCCGCGGGTGCCGTGCCGTTCACGACGATGTCGCCGGTCGTCGGAGCCTCGAGTCCGGCGATCAGCCGGAGCAGTGTCGTCTTGCCGCAGCCGGACGGCCCGAGCAGGGTGACCGTCTCGCCTGCGGCCACCTCGAAGCTCACGGGAGCCAGCGCATCGAGCGCGCCGAATGACTTCGACACGCCGCACACTTCGATCCGGGGGGACACGACGAGCGAGCGTAGTGGTGGAGCCAGCGAGCGCCATGGTTGCGCCCGTTGTGGCTCGGCACCGGGCGCCGTAGCATTGCGGAGTCCGTTCGGGCTGGAATTTCCGGCGCGGTCGAGATGCAGATTCGATCCATCCGGGTCGACTGCGACCTCTCCAACAAGAAGGCGACACACCATGGCACAGCTCGAGAACACGCCCGACACCGCGGCGACCATCGCGAAGTACCGCACCCACGAGACCGACACCGGTTCCCCCGAGGTGCAGATCGCACTCCTCACCGAGCGCATCACCCACCTGACCGAGCATCTCCAGATCCACAAGAAGGACCACCACAGCCGTCGTGGCCTCCTGATGATCGTCGGCCGCCGTCGCCGCATGCTCGACTACGTCAAGTCGATCGACGTCGAGCGCTACCGCGCCATCGTCGCCTCTCAGGGCCTCCGCCGCTGAGCCCTGCCGGGGTCCGCCCCGGCAACCGTTCACCCTCGGCGCGCCGATCCGCGAGAATCTCGGCGATGTTGCATCGCTGGAAGATCGCCGACGACCAGTACGCCCGTCACGAATCTCGGCGCGGCCGTCGACATGCGTTCGACGCGCTGGATGCCGCATCGACGGCATTGGTCGTCGTCGACATGATCCCGTTCTTCGTCGACGCCAATCCGTACGCCCGCGGCATCGTCGCGAACATCACGGCGCTCGCCGACGCAGTCCGCTCGGCCGGTGGAATCGTCGCGTGGATCGTTCCCGCATCGCAGGAGCCGTCCGCGGCGCGCCGAGAGTTTCTCGGCGCCTCGGTTGCCGAGACGTACCGAACCTCCGGCGGTGACGGCCCGCTGCGCGACCGGCTGTGGCACGAACTCGTCGTCGAGCACGACGACATCGTCCTGGCGAAGTCGTCGCCGGGTGCGTTCCTCGCAGGTCACTGCGACCTCGATGCGCTGCTTCGGCGGCGCGAGGTCGACACGGTGATCGTGGCGGGCACCGTCGCCAACGTGTGCTGCGAGTCGACCGTGCGCGAGGCGAGCGCGCTCGGCTACCGGGTGATCATGGTCGCGGATGCCAACGCAGCAGTTCGAGACGACGAACTCAACGCCACATTGCACACCGTGTACCGGAGTTTCGGCGACGTCCGCACCACCGACGAGACCGTCGAGCTCGTCCGGTCTGGCCCCGCCGTGGGGGAGTGGCAGGGATTGAGCCGGGAGTTCCGGTAGGCTGCCTGCTTGGAGTCGGAACGTCCGGCTCCGCAACATGAGCGAACCGATGTCGGTTGCCGGTTGCTGAATCCGAACTGCATCAACGAGGTGCACGCCTGTTCGGGTTGACCAACTGGGAACCGGCTCACTCGCTCCAGAGGCGCATTCCAAAGGATGGAGTGCACACGAAAGGAGCCCTTGTGGCTGACCCTATTTCCGTGTCCGGACCCGTATCTGGGACCGACAAGACACTGACCTTCGAAACGGGCAAGTTCGCCCCCCAGTCGATGGGTGCCGTTGTGGCATCGATCGCCGGGACGAAGGTCCTCACCACTGCCAACGCCGCCAAGAGCGTGCGAGAAGGCATGGACTTCTTCCCACTGACGGTCGACGTCGAGGAGCGGGCGTACGCCGCCGGCAAGATCCCCGGCTCGTTCTTCCGTCGTGAAGGACGTCCGACCGAGGATGCAATCCTCACCTGCCGTCTGACCGACCGACCGCTGCGCCCGTCGTTCCCCGACGGCTTCCGCAACGAGACCCAGATCGTCACCACCGTCCTCGGTGCTGACCAGGTCAACCCGCACGACGTGCTCTCCATCAACGCCGCTTCGGCCGCACTGATGATCTCGGGCATTCCGTTCGAGGGCCCGATCGGGGCCATCCGCATGGCGTACAGCCAGGACGGATCGTGGATCCCGCACCCCACCTACGAAGAGGCCGAGAACGGCACCTTCGAGCTGGTCGTCGCCGGTCGTGAACTCGACAACGGCGACGTCGCCGTGATGATGGTCGAGGCCGGCGGTTCCGAGAACGCGTTCTACTACTACGACGACGGCGCCAAGAAGGTCACCGAGGAAGTCCTCGCGGACGGCCTCGACGCCTGCAAGGTGTGGATCAAGGAGTCGATCGCGCTGCAGCGTCAGCTCGTCGCCTCGGTGATCGCCACCGACGGCCCGATCGAGCAGATGAAGTGGACCCCGGTCCTCGACTACACCCCGGAGATCTTCGCCGCCGCCGAGAAGGCTGGGAGCGAGAAGCTCGCCCCGGTCATCACGATTGCGAACAAGGCCGAGCGCAACGAAGCGACCGACGCCGTCACGGCCGAGATCCTCGCTGAGCTGTGTGGCACCAAGGATGCGCCCGGCGAGTTCGCCGGCAGCGAGAAGATGGTCAAGGAAGCCGTCCGCTCGCTCAGCAAGAAGCTGATGCGCTCCCGCGTCGTCAACGAGGGCGTCCGCATGGACGGCCGCGGCGTCGCCGATCTGCGTGCCATCTCCGCTGAAGTCGGCGTCCTGCCGACCGCACACGGCTCTGGCCTGTTCCAGCGTGGCGAGACCCAGGTCATGAACGTTCTGACGATGGCCATGCCGCGGATGAACCAGATGATCGACTCGCTGTCGCCGAACGACACCAAGCGCTACCTGCACCACTACAACATGCCGCCGTGGGCGAATGGTGAGACCGGCCGTGTCGGCTCTCCCAAGCGTCGCGAGATCGGCCACGGTGCGCTCGCCGCCCGTGCAGTCCTGCCCGTCATCCCGAACCAGGAAGACTTCGCGTACACGCTGCGCCTCGTCTCCGAGGTCATGTCGTCCAACGGCTCGACCTCGATGGCCTCGGTCTGCTCGTCCAGCCTCTCGCTGATGGACGCCGGTGTTCCGGTGCGCGGCCACGTGTCGGGCATCGCCATGGGCCTCATCTACGAGGACGGCAAGTACATCACGCTGACCGACATCCTCGGATCCGAGGACGCCTTCGGCGACATGGACTTCAAGGTCGCGGGGACCGAGGACGCCATCACGGCGCTCCAGCTCGATACGAAGATCGACGGCATCCCCGCCGACGTGCTGACCGCCGCACTGGCGCAGGCCCGTACGGCCCGCCTCGAGATCCTCGAGGTCATGAACGCCTGCATCCCGGCCAGCCGGGACGAAGTTGCCGAGACGGCACCGAAGATCGCCACGATCTTCATCCCGCTCGACAAGGTCGGTGAAGTGATCGGCCCGAAGGGCAAGGTCATCAACACGATCCAGCAGGAGACCGGTGCCGACATCGGCGTCGACGATGATGGTGCCCGCGGCATCGTCACCATCGGTGCGGTCGAGGCATGGCGCATGGAAGAGGCCAAGGCCGCGATCCTCGCCATCGTCGACCCGCCGAAGGCGGAGCTCGACGCGGTCTACATGGGCCGCGTGGTGAACATCACCAAGTTCGGTGCGTTCGTCAACATCCTGCCGGGCCGTGACGGTCTCGTGCACATCTCCAAGCTCGGCGGAGGCAAGCGCATCAACGCTGTCGAAGACGTGCTGGAGCTGGGCCAGGAGATCGAGGTCCGCGTCGAGGAGATCGACGACAAGGGCAAGGTCAGCCTCGTCCCCGCCGGCGATCCGCCTGCAGCCAAGGCATCAGGGGGGTCCGGTGGCTCCTCCGATGGTGAGTCCAACGGCTCGTCCAACGGTGGCGGTCGTGACCGCGATCGTGCGCCCCGCCGTGAGCGCTCCGAGCGCAGCGAGGCACCGAAGAGCTCCGACGTCGGCAGCGATGTCGTCGAAGTGAGCTTCGAGGACAGCTTCGATGCGCAGCTCGCCGACGAACTCGGTGACCTCGGTCCCAAGTCCGAGCGTCCGAGCGAAGGTGGCGGCCGCAGCGGTGGCCGCCGTCGTCACCGCTGACATCCCGCCCAGACATCACGCCAGGGGGCAGACCCCGGGCGTGACCATCTGAACCGACAGCTGAACACGCCCGGGGCCGAGTGCCCCGGGCGTGTTCGCGTCCCGGGCGCGATGTCGGCCAGACTGGGGCGATGCGAGTAGGCGTCAACGGAGCAGCCGGACGAATGGGCCGGGCGGTCTGTGCGGCGGTCACCGCCGACCCGGACCTCGAGCTGGCGGCAGCCGTCGATCCGCACGGCGTCGGCGAGACGATCGAGGGCATCGAGCTGTCCGAGCACCTGCACTCCTTCGCCGACGCGCAGTGCGAGGTGGTGGTCGACTTCACCGTGGCCGACGCGGCCCGCAACACCCTGCCGTGGCTCGGGATGCACGGCATCCACGCCGTCGTCGGCACGACGGGGTTCACCGAGGCCGACGTCGAGTTGTTCGAGTCGACGTTCGGGGGCGACAACGGTCCGAACTGTGTGATCGCCCCGAACTTCGCCATCTCTGCTGTGCTGATGATGCGTTTCGCTGCGATGGCCGCACCGTTCTTCGACACCGCCGAGATCATCGAGCTGCACCACGACCGCAAGGTCGACGCGCCGTCGGGAACGGCGGTGAAGACCGCCGAACGCATGGGTGCTGCCCGAGACGGCGATTTCGACCCCGATCCGACGACCGAGGTCGTCTACGACGGGGCACGCGGCGGTCGGGCCCCGGCCGGCATCCGAGTCCACTCCGTGCGCATGCGTGGCATGGTCGCCCACCAAGAGGTGATCCTGGGCACCCAGGGTCAGACGCTGACGATCCGCCAGGACAGTTACGACCGCGACAGCTTCATGCCCGGCGTCACCCTCGCCTGCAGGAAGATCACCAACGTGCCCGGCCTGTCGAGATCCCTCGACCCCTTCCTCGACTGACCGTTACATCAGGGGTCAGACCCCGTTTGTAACACCCCTCGTTCACACTGGGGTCATGCCTCGACCTCCGCGATTCGATCCCGAAGGCGGCTGGCACCACGTCATGAATCGTGGGGCCGACCGTGCCGACACCTTCCTCTGTGACAGCGATCGAACGGAGTTCGGTCAGCAGCTGGCCGACATGCACGACAGGTTCGGCGTCGAGACGCATGCCTACTGTCTGATGTCCAACCACTACCACCTGCTGTTGCACTGCCCGGACGGTGGTCTCTCCGATGCGATGCAGCGGCTCGGCTCGCTGTACACCCGACACGTGAACGACCGGATCGGTCGCGATGGTGCGCTGTTTCGGGGTCGCTTCCACGGTCGTCTCATCGAGGACGAGCGCTACCTGGTCGCAGCATGTCGATACATCCATCGCAATGCGTTGGACCTCCCGGGAGTCGACAGCCCGGATCGATACCGCTGGTCGAGCCACCGCACCTACTTGGGCCATCGCGCTGCGCCATCGTGGATGAGGACCGACGTCATCCTCGATCACTTCGGCGGTGACCGGGCCGAGTTCGACCGGTTCGTTCGGGCCGACGAATCGACCCTCGCCCGCCCGACAGCTACCCCTGGCGACCTGCAACGGGTGACCGCCGCTGCGGAGTTGGTCATCGCTGAACGCGGCCTCGCCGAGCTGCATCGTGCACGGGCCCTCGCACGGGCCGTCACGCTGGTGTGGGCCGCTGATGTGGCGGGCCTCGATCGGGCCACGCTGATGTGCGCGTTCGGGTCGGCGACGCCCGGAGCGTTGCGGGTGGCGGTCTCCCGGGCGCGATCGACGATGCGATCGCACGCCGAACTCCATGACGTGCAAACGCGGGCGGTCGGCTTGGCGACGACCGGCGTTACAAACGGGGTCTGACCCCTGATGTAACGGTCAGAGGGCGGCGAGGGCGGCGTCGTAGTCGGGTTCTTTGGCGATCTCGGAGACGAGCTCGGTGTACTTGACGTTGCCGTCGGCGCCGATGACGACCACGGCGCGGGCGAGGACACCAGCGAGGGGACCGTCGGTCAGGGTGACGCCGTAGGACGCGCCGAAGTCCGAACGGAACGTCGAACCGGTCTTGACGTTCTCGATGCCTTCGGCCCCACAGAAGCGGTTCTGCGCGAACGGCAGGTCGGCCGACACGCACAGCACGACGGTCTCGTCCATGCCAGCGGCACGCTCGTTGAACGTGCGGACGCTCGTCGCGCACGTCGGGGTGTCGACGCTCGGGAAGATGTTGAGCACGACGTTCTTGCCGGCGTAGTCGCCAACATTGAGCTCGCCCAGGTCACCTCCGACCAGTGAGAACGCCGGTGCAGCAGCACCGACCGAAGGAAGATCGCCGGACGTGTGGACGGGGTTGCCCCCGAGAGTGACTTCAGCCATGACGTCGTTGTAGCACGTCAGCCGACGTCAGGCGCCGCGGAAGTTGCGCATGTTCACGAGAACCACGACAGCGATGGAGATACCGACCGCCCACCACTGGTAGCGCTGCAGCCATTCCAGGAACTCGACCAGCTGCGATTCGAACGTGCGCGCCAGCCACCACATCAGCGCCAACCGCGCCGCGATACCCACCGTGAGCAAGGCGGCCAAGCGAACCGGGGGAGTGCGGTGGATGCCGCTGATCACGGCGACGATGTTCGAACCCGCGAAGAACGGGATCACGACCCACTCGGCCTTGGCGAAGCCCCGGTTGAACCCGTCGATCGACTCCTTGGTCACACCGAGGTACTTCGTGAACCATCCCATTGCGTCGTCGTGGTAGGCGCGCCCGATGAGGTGGCAGACCACGAACGCCGTCGCGATGCGCAGGAACCCGATCACCACGTAGAACGGCACCGACACCCCCGCAGCCAGAGTCAGGGCCAGATATCGGTTGCGCGAGGAGAGCATCAACAGTCCCTCGGGGTTCACGTCGACCCAGCGTGCCCACACACCGCTGGCGATGTTCGATGCGATCACCAGGGCAACGAAGGCGACCAGCGTCAACGGTGCCCAGACGGGGCGGACGTGTGGCGCATCGACGGTTTCGGTCGCAGCGCTGTCAGTCACGAGACGCAACGGTACCGCCCGGGTGGATCGACCGAGTGCCGGGTGCGCTACGTTCAGCGTCCATGCAGGGCCTGATGCAGAACGTCCCACTCGCCATTCCGCACATCTTCGAGCGCGCGGAGAAGTACCACCCGTTCAAGGAGATCGTGACCGCAACGGGCACGGGGCTCGAACGGACGACCTACGGAGAGTGGGCAGAGCGCACCCGGAAGCTGGGCGGGGTCCTCGACAACCTCGGCATCAGCGAGGACGGCCGGGTCGCCACGTTCGCCTGGAACACCGCCCGCCACCTCGAGCTCTACTTCGCCGCACCGTGCACGGGACGGGTGCTGCACACCCTCAACATCCGTCTCTTTCCCGAGCAGTTGACCTACATCGTCAACCACGCCGACGACGAGGTCATCTTCGTCGATCGCTCGCTCCTCGCGCTCCTCGCTCCGCTGCTGCCGACGTTCGAGAAGCTCAAGCACCTCGTGTTGATGGACGACGGCGTCGGCGACATCCCAGAAGATCTCAGTGGGCACGAGCTGCTCGACTACGAGGAACTGCTCGCCGCAGCCGACCCGGTCGAGTTCCACGTCGACGACGAGAATCGCGCCGCCAGCATGTGTTACACGAGCGGCACCACGGGCAACCCGAAGGGCGTCGTCTACACCCATCGCTCGACCTTCCTGCACACGATGGGAGCGATGACCGCCGACAGCCTCGGTGCACGTGAGAGCGACGTGATCCTCCCCGTCGTCCCGATGTTCCACGCCAACGCCTGGGGGCTCGCCCACGCCGCCGTCGCCACCGGCGCCACACTCGTGATGCCCGGCCCGGCACTCAATGGGCCCGCTGTCGCGGACCTGATCGTCAACGAGAAGGTCACCGTCGCCGCTGGCGTGCCGACGATCTGGATGGCCGTGCTGCCCGAACTCAAGGGCCGCGACACGTCGTCGCTCCGGGTCATTCCGTGCGGTGGCTCGGCGGTGCCCAAGGCGCTGTCGGAGGCCTACCGCGAGCAGACCGGCCTCCCGATCTTCCAGGCATGGGGGATGACCGAGACCAGTCCGATCGCCGCCGTCTGCGGCCTCGATGCGGATCAGCAACTGTTGCCCGAGGAGGAGCAGGCCGAGCTGCGCACACAAGTCGGCCGCATCGTGTTCGGCGCGGAATGCCGCGTCGTCGAACCGGGCACCACCACCGCGGTTCCCTGGGACGGCGAGACCAGCGGCGAGCTGCAGTGCCGTGGCAACTGGATCGCATCGGACTACTACAACGACGAACGGTCGGGCGAGAGCTTCACCGAGGACGGCTGGTTGAAGACCGGCGACGTCGCGGTCATGAACGAACGCGGCGCGGTTCGTCTCGTCGATCGCACGAAGGACCTCATCAAGTCGGGTGGCGAGTGGATCAGCTCCGTCGAACTCGAGAACGAGTTGATGGCTCACCCCAAGATCGCAGAGGCAGCGGTCATCGGTGTCGCTCACGCCAAGTGGGGCGAAGCGCCGTTGGCATGCGTGGTCAAGGCACCGGGGGAGGACCTCACCGAGGCGGAGGTGCTGGCCTTCCTCGAGGGCAAGATCGCCAAGTGGCAGATGCCCAAGGGGGTCGTGTGGATCGACGAGGTTCCCAAGACCAGCGTCGGCAAGTTCTCGAAGAAGACCCTGCGCGACGACTATTCGGGAACCCTGCTCGAGGGTTGATCGCCAAGACGGCGTTCGCGCTCGCTGCCACGGCGCTCCTCGTCGCGTGCAGCGGCGGGAGCGAGAACTCGTCGTCCGCGACGACGCGTCCGGAGACGACCCAGTCTTCCAGCATCTCCACCCAGACGTCCGTCGACGGCGAGTCGAGCACGACCACAGCACAACCCGGAGTGGGTGACGTCCTCGCGGTCCCGGGCGACTTCGACACCATCCAGGCCGCAGTCGATGCATCGCTGCCGGGCGACGTCGTGCTGATCTCCCCGGGCGTGTATCACGAGGCCGTGAACGTGACGACCGACGAGATCACGATTCGGGGACTCGATCGCAACGAGGTCGTCCTCGACGGCGCGTTCGAACTCGACAACGGGATTCGCGTCCTGGGCGCCAGCGGCGTCGCGGTGGAGAACCTGACGGTGCAGAGCTACACCAACAATGGCGTGTTCTGGACCGGTGTGGAGGGGTACCGCGCGTCGTACGTCACGCTGTACCGCAACGGCGACTACGGCGCCTACGCGTTCGACTCGATCAACGGGCTCCTCGAACACTCCTACGCCAGCGGGAGTCGCGGCGGCGGCTTCTACATCGGCCAGTGCTTCGAATGCAACGCCCTCGTCGACGACGTGATCGCCGAGTACAACGGGCTCGGCTACTTCGGCGCCAACTCGGGCGGCAACCTCCACATCGTGAACAGCCGGTTCAACAACAACCGCGCCGGCATCAAGGTGAACTCCGGCACGTACGAGCTCTGCTATCCGCAGCGTGAGACGACGATCGTCGGCAACACCGTCTACGACAACAACCAGCCCGACACCCCGTCGATCCGCGATGCGCTGCTGGTGATGTACAACGGCATCGTCGTCGAGGGCGGCATCGGCAACGTGATCGAACGCAACCTCGTCGCCGACCACGACCGCGTCGGGATCGCCGTCGTGCCGTTCGTCGAGCAGCGACCTGTCGACGTCGAGCCCAGCGAGGAGACATGGAGTCTCCCGTGTTCGCAGACCCGCGAGTTTCCGCTCGCCGATCCGGATGACGTCGAGCCGATCTACTGGCGTCCGCTCGACAACCGCGTCGTCGGCAACGTGGTCGCCGAAAGCGGCGTCGCTGACATCGCGCTGATCGCGGTCGACGCCGATCTCGACGTCATCGACCCGGGCGAACTGGGCAACTGCTTCGGGGCCAACGAATTCGAGTCGACGGCACCCACCGATCTCGAGGGGATCGCACCGTGCGAGGGCGTCGGCAGCGGCGGCGATCACCGAATCGGCGAGCTCGACTACGTCGGGTGGTTCGATGCGCTGGCCACGGCTCCGCCCTCGATGGACGGGCCCGACGCACCGACGCCTGCGCGGCCGGTGTTCGACGGAATGCCCGATGCCGCCACGGCGCCGTCGTCGCCGGCGATCGGCCTCCCACCGTCGGTGGACCTCGCTGCCATCGTCGTGCCGTCACGGCCCTGATCGAGCGTCATCGTGCCGTCCTTCCCCCAGCTGACTCGTCGGTTCGCCGCCGCTTCGGCCGCGCTCTTCGGGTTCGCCGCCGGTGCGTGCGGCCCGGACGGGCCCGACGGTCCAGTCGCACTCGACTCGACGACGCCGGGCGAGGTCGTCGACGTGCTCGCTCTCGACAACATCTTCCGGTCGGAGAACGTCGTGATCACCGCCGGGACGACGGTCCGCTGGGAGAACCGCGGGCGCAACGATCACGACGTCCTCCCGGTCGACAGTGCCGAGGCATGGGGCGCGTCGACCGAGGAGTTCCAGCCTGGCGACGTGTACGTCCGGGCATTCGACGAACCCGGCACCTTCGCCTACTACTGCTCGATCCATGGCACCACCGACATCGGCATGATCGGCACGATCGTCGTCATGGAGGCCCGGTGAACAGCGCCGTCTGGCGAGCGTTGGTGGGTGTGGCGCTCGTCGCGTCCGGGGTGTCCTGTTCGGGAGGGCCCTCGACCCTGACGAACGGTCATCCCACCGAGCAGGGGACCGATCCGGAACGTCGAGGTGCGCAGGGCGGCGTCGCGCAGTTCATCGTGCAGTGCGAACTGAGCCACATGGCCCATGACGACCCGATCGTGCATCCGCACATGTCGGGTCTGAGCCATCTCCATCAGTTCTTCGGGAACAACGACATCACCGCCGACCCGAGCTACGACAAGGTGATCGGCGCGGACACGTCCTGTCGGCAGTCGCTCGACACCGCGTCGTACTGGGCGCCCGCGCTGCTCGACGCCGATGGCAAGCAGGTCATGCCGCTCGGCATGACCGCGTACTACCGCCCGGGTCGAGGCGTGGACCCCGCTGAGGTCGTGGCGTATCCGGCGGGCATCATGCTCGTCGCGGGCGACCAGTTCGCCGAGGAACCTCAGTCGACCGACGTCGTGGCGTGGTCGTGTGGAACCGGGGCGACCCGCTCGCCGCGTCCACCCGCGTGTCCCGCGTCGACGCCCCTGCGGATGATCGTCACCTTCCCGGATTGCTGGGACGGTGAGAGCATCGACGGTCTCGGTGACGACTCACCGGCGCGCTACAGCGTCGATGGGTGTCCCGACGACTTCCCCGTGCCGGTGCCACAGTTGACGATCGCGATCGACTACCCGTCGATCGACCCGGAGGGGCTGTTCCTCGCCTCCGGCGACATCCTGACCGGCCATGCCGACTTCTGGAACGTCTGGGACCAGGCCAAGCTGGAACAGGAAGTCGAGCTGTGTCTGAACCGTGATCTCGTGTGCGGCGTCAGCGACCTCGGGAGCTCTCGATAGTCCTGGTCCCGACCACACTGTGGTCGGATGTGCACCGCGTCAGAGTCGGCCGGCATCGATGACGCGCTGCAGGAACGCCTGGGTGCGTGGTTCGCGCGGCGCACCGAAGATCTGAGCTGGCGTCCCTTCTTCGAGGATGCGGCCCTGGTGCAGGAAGCACACGCGATCGCTGATCTCGCGAGCGAAGGCCATCTCGTGGGTGGCGAACAGCATCGTCATGCCGTCGGCCTTCAGCCCGCGCACGACGTCGAGGACCTCGCCGACCAGTTCGGGGTCGAGCGCCGAGGTGATCTCGTCGAGGAGCATCACTTCGGGATGCATGGCGAGCGACCGGGCGATCGCGACGCGCTGCTGTTGACCACCGGAGAGCTGGTCCGGGTAGGCATCGGCACGCTCGGCGAGCCCGAGGCGCGTGAGCATGTCGCGTGCTTCTGACCGCGCCCGCTCCTTCGGCACGCGCAGCACCTTGCGTGGACCGATCGCGACGTTGTCGACGACGCTCATGTGCGGGAAGAGATTGAAGTTCTGGAACACCATCCCGATGCGGCGGCGAACGGGATCCGGGTCGAGCCCCGGCTCCGCGATGTCGGTGCCATCGAGTGTCACCAGGCCGTCATCGACCGGTTCGAGCAGATTGATGCAGCGCAACAGCGTCGACTTGCCGGATCCCGACGCGCCGATGAGCGTGATGACGTCGCCGAGAGCGACATCCAGGTCGATGCCGTCGAGCACGGTCGTGGTGCCGAACGACTTGCGAACCCCGCGCAGCGACAGCTTGAGCTCGGGAGCAGCACCCTGACTGGTGGCCGTGTCGTCGCTCATGCGATCGTCGTCGCCCCGGTGCGGTTGCGCTGGCGGGCGAGTGCCCAGTCAGCGAGTCTCGTGCACGGAATGGTCATCGCGAGGAAGATGATCGACGCTGCGACGTACGGCGTGAAGTTGGCGTACGTGGCCTTCTCGATCCCGGCTTGGCGGAGAATCTCGACGGGCCCGATCAAGCTGACCAGGGCGACGTCCTTCTGCAGTGACACGAAGCTGTTCATCATCGGCGGCACGATGCGGCGAAAGGCCTGCGGCAGGATGATGGTGTGCATCGTCTGGTTGTTGGTCATGCCGAGCGACCGGGCGCCGGCGCGCTGACTCTCGTGCACGCTGTCGATTCCGGCTCGGATCACCTCGGCGACGTACGCCGAGTACGACAGGACGAGCGTGACCGACCCCCAGATCAGCGGATTCGCCCACGCTCGTGACAGGCCGAGTGCGGGCACGCCGAACCCGATGAGGAAGACGAGAAGAATGACGGGGATGCCACGCAGGACGTCGGTGTAGACGACGGCGAGCGCGCGGAGCGGGAAGAGCGCCGCGCTGCGGGTGTTTCTGGCAAGCGCGACGAGCAGCGCGACGACGAGGATCGGCGGCGTCGACCACAGCAGGATCTTGACGTCGAGCCAGAAGGCGTCGAGCAACACGGGGA
>JBAWHL010000419.1:0-9555 GCA_049593815.1 Ilumatobacteraceae bacterium
ACGCGGATCAAGCCGCTGCGGTTGTTGCGCGCCCAGCTGATGTGCACCGGCGCTTCGAACCCGGGAACGAGCCGCTTGTAGCTGTTGACGGTCTGGTTGGTGACGGCGGTGATCTCCGCGGCGTGGCGCAACAGGCCCGCCATGAACGACTTCGCGGTCGGCGACAGCAGGTACGGGTCGCCCGATTCGTAGAACGCATTGTCGTCGCCCTGGAAGAGGGACAGGTGCACGTGCATGCCCGACCCCTGCACGCCCTCGAGCGGCTTGGGCATGAAGGTGGCGTGGACACCGTTCTGGGCGGCGACTTCGCGGACGGCGAGACGGAACGTCATCATGCTGTCGGCCATCGTGAGCGCATCGGTGTGGCGGAGGTCGATCTCCTGCTGGCCCGGTGCATCCTCGTGGAAGCTGTACTCCACCGGAATGCCGAGCTTCTCGAGCGTGCGGATGGTCTTCTTGCGCAGCTCGCCGGTGACGTCGTTGGTCGTCAGGTCGAAGTAGCCGCCCTGGTCGATGGGCACGGGCGGGCGATCATCGACCGGTGGATCGAAGTAGAAGAACTCGACGTCGGGGGCGATGTAGAACGTCAGCCCGGCCTCGTGGGCCTCACGCACGTGGCGACGCAGCACCTGGCGAGGATCGCCTTCGAACGGTGAACCGTCGAGGTGATGGATGTCGCAGAAGATCCGCGCCTCGGGCTCCTTCGGGTCGCCCCAGGGCAACAGCTCGAACGTGTCGGGATCGGGAATCGCGAGGACGTCGGCTTCCTGCACCCGGGAGAACCCGTCGATCGACGAACCATCGAAGGTCATCCCGTCTTCGAGCGCGTTCTCCAGTTCGGCAGGAGAGATCGCCAGGCTCTTGAGATTGCCCAACACGTCGGTGAACCAGAGACGGACGAGCCGTACTCCGCGTTCTTCGACGCTCCGCAGCACGTAGTCGCGCTGTTGACCCAGCATGTCGCTCATTTCTCAATTCTCTCGCGGAACGGTCCGGAATGCGACAGGGCGGGAACCGAAGCTCCCGCCCTGTTCGTCTCATTCGGTTGCGGTCAGGACGTCGACGCGGCCGTCAGCGGCTGCGTCGACGGGTCACTTCATCGCCCCGCAGACCGTCTCCACCATGAGGCGAGCGACGACGTACGGGTCGATGTTGGCGTTCGGACGACGGTCCTCGAGGTAGCCGCGCTTGTCGACAGCGACCTGCCACGGGATCCGGATCGAGGCTCCGCGGTCGGACACGCCGTAGCTGAACTGATCGAAACGCTGGGTCTCGTGGGCGCCGGTGAGGCGGTCCGCGATGCCCGAGCCGTAGTTGGCGATGTGCAGGTCGGTCTTCTCGCCGAGCGCCTTGCAGCCGGCTTCGATGTACTTGTAGCCGCCCTCTTCGCGCATCTCCTTGGTGGAGAAGTTCGTGTGCGCACCGGCACCGTTCCAGTCGCCCTTGGCGGGCTTGGCATCGAGGGTTGCGGCGATGCCGTAGTCCTCACCGATGCGGTACAGCAACCAGCGGGCGACCCAGAGTTCGTCGGCCACTTCGAGCAGACCGGCCGGGCCGACCTGGAACTCCCACTGTCCGGGCATGACCTCGGCGTTGATGCCCGAGATCGACAGACCGGCCGCGAGGCAGGCGTCGAGGTGCTCCTCGACCATCGGGCGGCCGTGGATCTCGTCTTCGCCGACGCCGCAGTAGTAGCCGCCCTGCGGCTCGGGGTAGCCGGCGGGCGGGAAGCCGTAGGGGCGCCCACCCTTCATCAGCGTGAACTCCTGCTCGATGCCGAACAGCGGCTCGTGCTTCTTGTACTTCTTGGCGGTGCGAGCAGCAGCGGCGCGGGTGTTGGTCGGGTGTGGCTTGCCGTCCACGAGCAAGACCTCGCACATCACGAGCACGTCGTCGCCGCCGCGGATCGGGTCCGGGTAGCTGGCGACGGGCTTGAGCACGCAGTCGCTCTTGTCGCCGGTGGCCTGGTTCGTACTGGACCCGTCGAAGCCCCAGAGCGGCAGCTCTGCGCCGTCCGCGAGGATCTTCGTCTTGGAACGCAGATGTGGGGTCGGCTCGGTGCCGTCCACCCAGATGTACTCAGCCTTGTAAACCACAGTTGTCCTCAACTTCCTTGGGGGTTCGAGCGAACATCGACGCGTCGCTCGATGACGTGCGAAATCGTCGCAGCGTCCCGTTGCCGAGTGATTGCCCAACTGTGAACGGGGTGTGAACTCCGCTGCGGTCAGCGGCGGCCTTCGGAGGTGTCAGACTCGGTACCGACGAGAGGGGATGTCATGACCATCGAGATGAGCACCACGACGATCGCGGACGGTCGCTACTTCTGCGAGGGGCCGCGCTGGCGAGACGGCCGGTTCTGGTTCAGCGACTTCTACGCGCATGAGATCTGCAGCGTGGGTCTCGACGGCGACGTTCGCGTGGAGCTGGAGATCCCCGATGGGGGACGCCCATCCGGGTTGGGTTGGCTTCCCGATGGGCGGCTGCTGTTCGTGGAGATGCTCGGCCGCAGGGTGATGCGGCGCGACGACGACGGCTCGGTCGCTGTCCACGCCGAACTCGGTGACATCGCCACGTTCCACTGCAACGACATGCTCGTCGACGACGCCGGTCACGCGTACGTCGGCAACTTCGGTTTCGACCTCGACACGGCGATGGCCGCGATGGGCCCCGAGGGCCTGCTCGGAGCGATCATCGAGGACCGGGTCTCGTACGCCGCCGTCCTGGCGAAGGTCGACCCCGACGGAGCGGTGACCGTCGTCGCCGACGACCTGGTGTTCCCGAACGGGATGGTCACGGTCGACGGGGGATCGACGCTGGTCGTGGCCCAGACGCTCGGTCTGGAACTGACCGCATACGACCGCGCGGCCGACGGTTCGCTGTCGGGTCGCCGGGTGTGGGCCTCGCTCGTCGGGGAAGATGGAACGCTCGTCGCTCCCGATGGCATCGCGGTCGACGCGGACGACGGTGTGTGGGTCGCGAATCCGTTGGCCACCGAGGTGGTCCGCGTCGAAGCGGGTGGAGCCGTCACCCATCGGGCAACGACGTCGCTGAGCGCCTTCGCGTGTGCCGTTGGCGGCCCGGAGGGACGTCACCTGCTGGTGTGCACGGCGGAGTCGTCCGATGCGGGCATCGCCGCCGAGTCGCCGCGGGGCAAGCTGGAGTTGGTCGAGTTCTGAGCGATCGGGCGTCGTCGCGTCAGCGGCCGGCCACGACGTAGGTGTCGAGTTCGGGGTCGGCGTCGATCTGTTCGTCGGTGAAGGCCACTTGGCGCCACTGCTTCTCGCTGAACTTGATGGTCTGCGAATCGAACAGCGGGGACGCACGGTCGCCGGTCTCGCCGTAGACGAGCAGTGCCCACGCCTGCACGCCGTCGCCGGTGAAGTCGACCGTCATCACGAAGCTCGTTCCCGAGTTGACCCGGTACCCCTCGCCGCGCAACGAACTGTCGTCCACGATGGGATCGCCACGCTCGGGAACGGGTTCGCTGGACGACGACTCGGGTGACCAGGCGACGACGTTGGTGACGCCTTCGCTCGACGTCCCGCCGTGCAACGGGATGCGTGTCTCGGAACGCTCGGTGAACTGCGACGCACCGAGCGTGGTGTCGATCGCGAATCCCGCCGTGTCGATGGTTTGGACGGCTCGGGCCATCGCGACGAGGAGTGGGATGCCGTCAGGCGACGGAACCGATGGTGACTCGGTCGGGCGAGCGGGATCGAACTCGTCGGCAAACAACGGGCCTGCGTTCTCGAAGTCGGCAGTGTCGAAGCGCGACATCGTCTCGCGCCAGATCATCGGTCCCGAGCGGTCGAGGTCGTAGACGCCATCCCAGTTGGACAGCACCGCGCACGCCGCAGTCAGGTCGACCGCCTGCGCCGGGAAGACGACGACCTCGTCCGCGTCGAGGACTTCGGGCAGCTCGACCACGGGAACTGCGGTGCACGCGTTGACCGCGGCGCCCCGGAGCAGGTCGGCGGTCTTGGCCGTGTTCTCGAATGCGGCGGTGCGCACTTCGGCGCCGTTGAACTTGCCGTCGGACCCTGCCAGCCCGGCGGTGTTCGCTGTGTCGAGCACGTCGGCGTTCTGTCGGGTGCGCATCGACTGCGGTGAGTTCTGTTGGCCGTGCAGCAGCGAGTAGTCGCCGTCGAGCGTGAACTCCGCGCTCGGCACCCAGAAGCTGTCGTTGGCGTTGAAGACGTAGTCGGTGCGGTCGACCATCGGCATCCCGGTGTACGGCACGAGCCCGGGGTCGCGGGCCCCGGGCACATCGACCCACCAGGACAGCGTGGTGGAGCCGTCGAGCAGGATGAAGCCCTGGTCGTAGGCGGCCTTGGTGACCGGGTTGGCGAACAGCTGGAGAATGAAGTTGTCCTCCGCTGCCGGGCTCAGGTTCGGTGTGGCCGACGTGTCGGCGTACCAGACGTTCCCGCCGGCGTCAGCGGCCACGGTGTTGAAGAGAGGCACACCCTGGTACTCCTCGTTCAGCGCCTGGAGGTCGGCGATGCTCTCGACCCGAGGCAGACGCAGGAACTGCTCGATGAACTCGTCGTTGTCGATGTTGGCGTCGCGGTAGGTGAGCACCGAGGTGGCCGTCCAGCCGATCCCCGGGAAGTCGAGGATCGGGCCGAACTCGCTGCGCCACAGCGACCGTGTCTCGGTGTCGACGGTGCCATCGGCGCGGAGGATGTCGATCGTCGCGCTGGTCGAGTCCATGGGCTGCGACACGCCGTCGACCAGATACGACGTCGGGCTGGCTGGGTCGAGCGTGAGGTTGTACGCGGTCATGCGGTTGCCTGCCGACACGGTGTGCGTCCAGGCGACCCCATCGGTGAATCCGATGCCGATGCCGGGAATCCCCAGGAGCTGCGCGCCGTAGATGTCGAACTCGCCGGGCACCGTGAGCTGGATCTCGTGGAATCGGAGTTCACCCTCCCACGGGAAGTGCGGGTTGGCGAGCAGGAGGCTCCCCGCGCCACTCTCGACGCGGTCGCTGCCGATCGCCCACCCGTTGCTGCCGACATCGTCGGTTCGAGCGAGCCCCGCGTCGAGCGACTTCCAGGCCTGGACGAGCGCTGGTACGGACGGCGCGTCGGGCATCCGGGCGCCGCTGACGGTCACCTCGGCCAGCGGGGGTTGGGCGTCGCCGATGTAGTCGATGATCTCCCCACTGCTGGCCATCAACGCCACGGACCGTGCGTAGGTGTAGACCTCGACCGCGGTGATCGGCCGGACCCACTCGGCTCCCGCACACCAACCGGTCAGCCGTTCGCCACCGACGTTGTTGAGCTGGTCGTTCCAGCCCGCCGTGAACGCCTCGAAGGAGGTGACGAGCTCGTCGGACGCGACCTCGAAGTCCGCAGCGCTGATCTCGGCCAACTCCACGGCCCGCCAGGCGAAGTCGCTGTCGACGTTCTCACCTTCGCCGCCGGGGCCAAGGTTCGCCGCCCGGGTGCTCGTGACCTTCAGGATCTGGTCGATCAGCGTGCACCCGTGGTCTTCGCCGCTGACCCAGCCCTGGCCGTAGTAGACGTCCTCCGCCGTGGCGCCCGAGACGTGGGGCACGCCGTCGGTCGTCCGCCGGATCGTCGCTTCGTACCGCGGGGGGTCGAGCGTCGTCGTGGTCGTCGTGGTCGTGGTCGTGGTCGTGGTCGTCGTGTCGGGCGACGTCGGGAGCGGGATCGACTCGGGCCCTTCGCCGGGGGTGCATGACGCGATCGCCAACACTCCGATGATCGCCCATGGTCTCCAACGCACACGGCCATAGTGCCAGATCACTGGGGCTCCGACTCAGCGAGAACGCCTGCGACCCCGCTGTGAGCGCGACGGGTAGCCTCAGCGACCGTGACCGTGTTGCGCGTAGCGCTCGCCCAGCTCAATCCGACCGTGGGCGACCTCGATGGAAACCTCGCGAAGATGATCGAGGCGTACGACCGGGCCGAAGCTGCAGGCTGCGACCTCGTCGCGTTCCCCGAGCTCTCGATCACGGGCTATCCACCCGAGGACCTCGTGTTGAAGCCCGGCTTCGTGTCCGACAACCTGGCCGCGCTCGACGAGATGGCATCGCGCACCGGTCGTTGCGCGGCGATCGTCGGTTTCGTCGACCAGGACCGCGACCTCTACAACGCGGCGGCGGTGTGCGCGAAGGGCGAAGTCGTGGGCCGATATCACAAGCGATTCCTGCCGAACTCGACGGTCTTCGACGAGCAGCGGTACTTCACGGCCGGGCATCTGTCCGATCCGCTCGAGTTGTTCGTCATCGGCGGCATCAAGGTCGGTGTCTCGATCTGCGAGGACATCTGGAACCCCTTCGGTCCCGTCGCCGAACAGGCGGCAGCGGGTGCCGAGCTGAGCGTGAACATCAATGCGTCGCCGTACCACGCCGGCAAGGGTGCCGAACGAGAGCGGCTGCTGGCGACCAGGGCGGCTGACTCGCACACGGCGATCGTCTACGTCAACCAGGTCGGTGGCCAGGACGAGCTGGTCTTCGACGGCAGCTCGCTCGTCATCGATCACGAGGGTGTGCTGCTCGCCCGAGGCCCGCAGTTCGTCGAGGACCTAGTGGTGGTCGACGTTCCGGTCCCGCCCGTGTACCGCAAGCGGCTGCTCGACCCCCGAGGTCGCATCACCGAAGCGTTGCTCCCGACGGTGCACGTGTCGTCCGAACCCGTCGTGCAGGCGAGCCCGCTCGAAGGCTCGATCGCCGAGCCGCACGACGCCGACCGGGAGCTGTACGACGCCCTGGTGCTGGGCACGCGGGACTATTGCCGCAAGAACGGATTCGACGACGTCGTCATCGCGCTCTCGGGCGGCATCGACTCGACCATCGTGGCGTGCATCGCCGTCGATGCGCTCGGCGCCGACCACGTGCACGGCGTCTCGATGCCGTCGCGCTATTCGAGCGACCATTCCAAGACCGACGCGCAAGTGCTCGCCGAGCATCTCGGCATCGACTTCCGCACGGTGTCGATCGAGCCGGCCTTCCAGGCCTACATCGAGATGCTCGAGCCGTCGTTCGAGGGACGCGACCCCGGGCTGACCTACGAGAACATTCAGAGTCGATGCCGCGGGATGTTGCTGATGGCGATGTCGAACGAGTTCGGGTGGATGGCGCTGACCACGGGCAACAAGAGCGAACTCGCCGTGGGGTACTTCACGATCTACGGCGACTCGGTCGGCGGGTTCGGCGCGATCAAGGACGTGCTCAAGACGCGGGTGTACGACCTGTGCCGATACGTCAACCGGACCGCGGGGCACGAAGTGATCCCGGAATCGGTGATCACCAAGCCGCCGTCAGCGGAGCTGCGTCCCGACCAGCGAGACGATCAGAGCCTGCCGGCCTACGAGGTGCTCGATCCGATTCTCCGGTTGTACATCGAGGACGACCGGACCGCCGGCGAGATCATCGAACTCGGCCACGACGAGGCCATGGTCCGCCGCATCACGCGCCTCGTCGACATCGCCGAGTACAAGCGTCGTCAGTCGCCACCGGGAGTGCGCGTGAGTCGCAAGGCGTTCGGCAAGGATCGGCGCCTGCCGATCACGAGCGGCTATCGAGGCTGAGCCCGGGCGATGGCAGCGCTTCACGCAGAGATTCATCGCACGGTTCGCGACCGGCTCGACGGCGGCGACCAGCGATACACGGCAGGTCGCCGGGCACTCATCGACGCCTTGGCGAATGCCGATGGGCCGGTCACCCTCCCCGAGTTGATCGACCTCGCGCCCACCCTGGCGCAGAGTTCGGCCTACCGGAATCTCGCCGTGCTCGAGGAGGTGGGTGCGGTGCGACGACTGGTGCACGCGGCCGACCACGCCCGCTACGAACTCGCCGAAGACCTGACCGAGCATCATCACCACCTCATCTGTGAGGCGTGCGGCACGGTGCGCGACGTGACGTTGACCTCGGCGCTCGAACGCCGCCTCGACGCAGCGTTCGACGAGTTGGCGATCGGCGAGGGATTCACCCCAGCGCATCACACGATCGACATCTACGGTCGTTGCGCCGACTGCCAGCGCTGAGCGATCAGCTCGGAGTCAGGGCGGCCGGCGTCGGACGACGCTGGGCCACTTCGCGGCGGACCACGGTGCCGACGAGGACCAGGAAGAAGATGACGACCGAGCAGAGCGCCATCGTGGCGCCGGCTGCGGTCCGATGGTGGTAGCTGACGAGCATGCCGGTCACCGTGGCGATCGAGCCCAGGACGATCGACACTGCCATGATCATCGGCACGCGTCGCGCGATGAGCGAGGCTGCGGCTGGTGGGGCGATCAGGAAGGCGAACACCAGCAGGTTGCCGACGGACTCGAACGAGGCGACGATCGACACGGCGAGCAGCCCCAACAGCGCGATCTGGGCCAGGGCCGGACGGAGCCCGAGCATCGACGCCAGCGAGGCGTCGAAGGTCATCACGAGGAATGCCCGATAGAGCACGACGACGCCGACGAGCGCGATCACTGCCGCGATGGCCTGGCGAATGAGGTCGCTGTCGTCGAGCCCGGTGATCGAGCCGAACAGGAATCGGTTGAGGTCGCCGGTGTACGAAGCGCGCTGGGTCGACATGATGACCACGGCGAGTGCGAGGAAGCCGACGAACAGGACGCCGATCGAGGTGTCGTCAGGAAGCGGCGAGTGTTGGCGGATGAGCGTGATGCCGCCGACCATCACGCCGGCCGCGACGAGCGCACCGATCGACGTGTCGACCCCGATGATGAACGCGATCGCGATGCCGGGGAGGACGCCATGGGCGAGCGCGTCGCCGAGGAAGCTCATGCCGCGCAGAACGACCCACGTGCCGACCAGCGAGGTGGTGATGACGGTCAGGACGCCGGCGAGCAGAGCGTCGCGCATCGACGGACTGTTGGTGAACGGTTCGATCCACCATCCCCACGGGTCGGTCAGGAAGTCCATCAGTCGGTGGTGCCGCTCAAGGCGTTGACGATCGTTGCAACGGTGTCGCGGAGCCACTCGACGTAGGTGTCCATCCCGCTGCCGGGCTCACCGAGGGTGCCGGTGAGGAGTTCGACCACCTCCACGTCGCCGACCCGATCGGCGACCGCCTCGGCATCGTTCGTCGAGTGATCGGTTTCGACGAAGATCGCCGGGGTGCCCGTCTCGGCGATCAGGCTCGTGAGGTCGTCGAGGTCGGCCGGATTCGCTTCGGCGAGCGAACTCGACGATGGAATGACGGTGCCGATCACCTCGAAGTCGTAGTGGTCCGCGAAGTACTCGAGCGAGTCGTGGTTGGTGACGAGGAGTCGTCGATCCTGCGGGAGCGGTGCGACCAGGGCCAGCGTCTCGGTGTCGACGGCATCGAGCTCGGCGAGGTAGGCCGTTGCGCATTCGTCGAGGGCGGCGCGCTCGACGCCCGCGTCGGCGAGTGCGTCGACGAGCAGTGGGACGGCAGCCGCGACGCGCGTCGGGTCGAACCAGACGTGCGGGTCGAGGTCGCCATGGTCGTGGTCGTCGTGGTCCTCGTCGTCGTGGTCCTCGTCCTCGTCGTCGTGGTCCTCGTCGTCGTGGTCCTCGTCGTCGTGGTCCTCGTGGTTGTGGTCCTCGTG
>JBAWHL010000420.1:0-7154 GCA_049593815.1 Ilumatobacteraceae bacterium
ACTGACACCCTCCCAACAGTCCTGCGCTCCCCCGCTCGCTGTGTGAGCCCACACGCACGAACGCGACGTTGTCGCTCACACAGGGAACGGAGCTAGTCAGCGGGGAGTTGCAGTTCGGGGAGCGGAATGTCCGGGTCGCGCTCGTAGAGGACCCACAGTTGGTTGCGGCCGATCTCCACGAAGGCATCGCTGATCGCTCGCCAGTCCGCGATCAGTTCCCGGTCTCGGTCGACGGGCAGCATCACGTAGTCGATCCGGTCGGAGCGGCCGTCGAGACGCGACCCCTCCAGCGCCACATCCGGTCCGTACAACACGACGCGGAACGGCACGGGGAACTGATAGATCTCCTCGCGATTCGCGAGCTGCGGGGTCAGGCGGTAGTTGGCCGACACGCTCGCGTCGTCGGGAATGTCGGCCAGCAGTTCCCGTGCCGTGGTGGCGTAGAGGTTGTCCCGATCGCCGTAGTACAGCGGGGTACGGCCCCACGGAACCGGCGACCACAGGTAGGCCGTGACGAGGGACGCTGTGGCGAGCACTCCGATCGCGATCGTGCGAGTGGGCAGACGGATGCCCCCGATGCCGACCACCCGATCCCGCAACGCCCCGATTGCGTACACCGATCCGATCGCCAGCGCCGGCACCGCGATCAAGCTGTAGTGGTAGTCGATCTGGAACTGGTACCAGAAGGTGCTCAGCACGTTCGTGAACAGCACGACCCCGCTGATCAGCGCCACATCGGGAAGCCGTGCGAACAGCCACGCGAACGGCGCGGTCATCTGCACGAGGTACCACGGGCGCCCCTCGGACCGCAGATGCTCGAGCAACTGTGTCGGGTTGGTGATCGCGGTGTCCACGAGCCCACGCACGCCCCCGAACGGGATCCGCCAGCCGTTGCGGGTGGGCACGCCGATCAGGCTGCGCATCACCACCAACATCGCCACGGCCATGAACGCGAGGCTGCCGACGACCGTCAGGAGCCCGATTCGACGGTCCCGCCGGATCGCGACCCACACCCCGAGCGGCACGATCACCAGCGAGACGTCTTCCTTCACGAGCAACGACAGGACGACGAACACCGCGTACAGGCGCCACTTGCGTTCCAGCGCGGCATAGATCGCGAACCCGACGAACACCCCGAGAAACGAGTCCGGGTGGAAGTTCTCGAGGTTCGTCCACCCCACCGCGGGGTGCAGCAGGTAGGCGCCAGCACCGATCAAGGCGAGCCATTCGGACTCGAGGCGCCGACGCCCGTAGAGGAAGACGGGGATCGCACCGGCAGCGATCGCCACCGACTGGGCGGTGAACATGATCCATGCGCCCGGCGCGATCCAGTAGAACGGCACGAGGGCCAGCAGGATGAACGAGGTGTGGTCGCCGAACAGGTTCCGTCCCATCAGGGTGACGAACGGCGTCTCGAACTGCGACAGCAGCCACATCCCCTGGTCGTAGAGCGCAGAGTCGTAGGTCGAGGTGCCCAGCGCGTGCTGGATGTTCAGGCTCCGAGTGGTGAAGTACCACGCCCATGCCACCACCGCCCCGGCGAGGAACACCTGCGGCGCCGACGGCGGCGGGATCCGATGCCACCACCGCGCCGTGCTGACGGTGGCGTCGGTGGCGTCGGTGTCCGCCGTTGCGTCCACCTCGTTCGGCGCGTCGGCGACGATCGCCGGCGCTTCCGAGTCCGTCATCGCCCTACTTTCGCAGCTCCGGACCCGCCCACGTGGGCATCACCGGCGCGGCGGCTCCTGACACAGGGTTCGACGGACCGGTCGCTGGTCAGGGGCGGAGATCGTCGACGAGGGCCGAGAGGACGCCGTTGACGAAACGACCGCTGTCGTCGGTGGAGAACCGCTTGGCGAGCTCGACGGCTTCGTCGATGGCCACCGCGACGGGTACGTCGGGACGGTGCGCCAGCTCGAATGCTCCGAGACGCAGCACGTTGAGGTCGAGCACCGGCATTCGAGCCAACGTCCATCCCTTCGCGCGACCGGCGATCGCGGCGTCGAGCGACTCGACGTGCGCTCCGACGCCGGTCACCAGCAGGGTGGTCAGTTCATCGGGCTCCAGCACCTGCAACGCGAGTGCGTCGGCCGGGCTGATGCCCTTCGAGTACGCCTCGTACAGGAGGTACAGGGCGCGCTCGCGCGCGTCGGAACGGTCGTCGGGGCGCGGCATCGAGGCCATCGTGTGAACCGCTCGCTCAGACGCGGGTCAGGTAGTCGCCGGTACGGGTGTCGACCTTGACCTTGTCACCCGGCTCGACGAACAGCGGGACCTGCAGGACCTTGCCGGTCTCCAACGTCGCCGGCTTGCGCGCACCGGACACGCGGTCGCCCTGCACGCCCGGCTCGGTCTCGGCGACGACCAGCTCGACCGAGGCGGCGATCTCGACGCCGATGATCTCGCCCTGGTAGACGCCGATCTGGGCGATCATCTGCTCGACGAGGTAGTCGGCTGCGTCACCGAGCGCGCTGCTGGGCACGTTCATCTGGTCGTACGTCGCGGTGTTCATGAAGACGTAGTCCTCGCCGTCCTTGTACAGGAACTGCATGTCCTGACGGTCGACGATGGCCTGTTCGACCTTGATGCCGGCGTTGAACGTCTTGTCGATCACCGAACCGTTGCGGAGGTTGCGGATCTTGGTCCGGACGAACGCCCCACCCTTGCCGGGCTTGACGTGCTGGAACTCGACGACCTGGAACAGTCCGTTGTCGAGTTCGAGGGTGATTCCGTTCTTCAGGTCGTTCACGGAGATCTGCGGCATGGTCGGTCCTTTTCGGCGTGCTGTGAAGTGTCGGGTCGGGTCGGCTCAACCCGGGAATGGTCGCGGAACCGTGTGCGTCAACGGCCGCGAACCGCTCTCGGTGACGACGAGGAGGTCCTCGATCCGGAATCCACCGAAGCCGACACGATAGAGGCCAGGCTCGACCGTCACCACGTTGCCGACCTCGATGACCTCGTCGGACACCTGCGAGTGGAACGGCACCTCGTGGATCTGGAGGCCGACGCCATGCCCCGTGCCGTGCAGGTATTCGCCGAGCCGCCCCGCCTCGTCGAACACGTCACGGCACGCCGTGTCGAGTTCTCGCGCGGTCACCCCGCTGCGCAGTGCGGCGACTCCCGCTGCGTGCGACGCCTCGACGAGCGCATACGTCTCACGTTGTTCGTCGGTCGGCTCGCCGATCACGTAGGAGCGCGTCATGTCGGAGTGGTAGCCGTCGACGAGTGCACCGACATCGATGATCACGGTGTCGCCGGCGACGATGCGCCGTCGGCTCACCTCGTGGTGCGGGCGAGCGGCGTGGTCCGGGCCGCTGGCGACGATCGTCTCGTAGCTGCGGTCGTCCGCTCCGTGCAGGCGCATCCGATACTCGAGCTCGTTGCGGATGTCGGCTTCGCTCACCGCCACACCGGAGGCGGCCGAGAACAGCAACGGTTCGACCTCGGCGAGCGCTGCATCAGCGCACGCTGCTGCCGCCGCCATGCGTTCGATCTCGGCGGCGTCCTTCACACTCCGCAATCGGGTGACGACCGAGGGGACCGCCTCCACGGGGAGGTCGGCCTGGAACGTCTGCCACTCCCCGTAGCTGACCCCGGCCGGGTCGAGCGCGACGGACGTGGCCGATCCGACCGCGCCGAGCAGCCGTTGGTGCAGCGCTGCTCGCTGGCGTTCCGCGACGATCGTGGCACCGCTGCTCGCGGTCTCCGCCACGGCTCGTTCCTCGTACCGACCGTCGGTGCCGAGCACCAGATCGTCGGCGGTGACGACGACCCAGCCGTTGGAACCACCGAACCCGGTCAACCAGCGCACGTCGACCAGGTCGGTCACCAGGAGGGCGTCGTGGGAGGACGCAGCCAACCAGGAGTGGACGCGAGCGACCCGATCAGCGTGATCGAACGGTGTGTGACGAATGGTGCCAGGCACGATCTGTCACAGGAACCGGTCGAGGGTCGAACGCACGGCAGCTTCGGGGACGTCCTCGACGACCTCGACGCCGTCGACCCCGTCGAGGACGAAGGTCAGGCCATCGAGTGCCTTCTTGTCACTCGCCATCAGCGCCAGGAGTCGGTCTGTCTCGAGGCGCTCCGGGGGCGTGACCCGCAGGCCGTACTCCCCCGCGACGATGCGGCGGTGCTCATCGACACGAGACTCGTCGATCCGTCCGAGTTCGGCCGCCAACTCAGCGGCGAACATGATCCCGATCGCCACCGCTTCGCCGTGAGCCAGATCGTGATCGGTCGCGATCTCGAGCGCGTGCGCCAGCGTGTGGCCGTAGTTGAGCAGTGCACGGCGACCGCCCTCGCGTTCGTCGGACGCGACCACTTCGGCCTTGATCTCGACGCAACGAGCGACACGCGCCTCCATGTCGAGTGCGAGCAGGTCGTCACCCGTCAGGAAGTGGTACTTCGCCATCTCGCCGAGTCCACAGCGCTCCTCGCGTGGCGGCAGGGTCGCGAGCGCATCGAGATCGCAGATCACACCCGACGGCTGCCAGAAGGCCCCGACCAGGTTCTTTCCCTCGGGCAGATTCACCCCGGTCTTGCCGCCCACGGCAGCGTCGACCATGCCGAGCAGCGTGGTCGAGACGTGAACGACGGGCGTCCCCCGGTGCCACGACGCTGCGGCGAACCCGGCGACGTCGGTCACCATGCCGCCGCCGACGCCCACGACCACGTCACGCCGAGTCAGCCCCTGCCGGGCGAACCCGCGCATCAACGTCTCGATCGTGCCCAACGTCTTGGATGCCTCACCCTGGCCGATCACATGGGTCTCGACGTCGTGATCGGGCAGCGACACCGTGAGCGGAATGGTGTCCTGGGTGACCACGGCGACACGCCGGGCGCCATCCGGGAGCAACCCGCTCAGTTCCGACACGGCGCCGGCACCGACGATGACGTCGTACGCCCGGTCGGCGAGTGGGACCGTCACGCGCAGCATCGCAGCACCGCTTTCGCCACGTCGTTCACCGATCTGCGGTCGACCGACACGATCGCATCCGCGACGTCCTGGTACAGCGCCTCGCGCTCGGCGAACATCTTCCGCAACGTCGCCTCGGGATCATCGTCGAGCGCTGGTCGGTGCATGCCATTGCGCACGCGCTCGAGAAGCACCGACTCGTCCGCCAGCAACCAGACCACGTGCGCCTCCGACTCGCGGAGCGCTCGACGGTTGACGTCGCTCAGCACGACCCCACCCGCCGCCGCGATCACCGACGGTTCGGCATCCGCGAGCACGTCGGCGATCGTCTCGGTCTCGACCGCTCGGAAGGCGGGTTCGCCGTCGGTCACCCAGATCTCACGCACCGTGCGGCCGGTTCGTTCCTCGATCATCTCGTCGGTGTCGTGCAATGGCCGATCGAGGTGGGCGGCCAGGACACGCCCGACGGTCGACTTGCCGACGCCCATCATGCCGACGAGCACGATGTGACGTCCATCGGCGCACTCCGCGAGTTCACTCACCAGCGCAGCCTCACCAGGACGGGTCGGGAAGCGAGGCCGAATACGCCTCGGCGTTGCGGACGAACTCGTCGACGGAGTCGCCGCCGAACTTGCGCTGCGCCTCCGCGGCCAGCACGAGCGCCACCATCGTCTCCGCGACGACCCCCATCGCGGGAACGGCCGTGACATCGGTGCGTTCCTTGAACGACACGCCGGGCTCCTTGGTCGCCGTGTCGACGGTCTCCAGGGTCGGGACGTTGAGCGTGGCGAGTGGCTTCATCGCGGCCCGAACCACCAGCAGCTCGCCGTTGGAGATGCCTCCCTCGGAACCGCCGGCCAGCGTGCTGCCGCGCCGGTACCGCTGCGCATCGGCGTCCCAGGAGATCGGATCGTGAGCGACGCTGCCGCGACGTCCAGCGACCTCGAAACCGTCGCCGATCTCGACACCCTTCACCGCCTGAATGCTCATCACGGCCTGCGCCAACAGCGCGTCGAGCTTGCGATCCCAGTGCACGTGACTTCCGAGACCGACCGGCACGCCGAAACCGAGCACCTCGACGACACCCCCGAGCGAGTCGCCGTCCTTGGCCGCCGCCTTGATCTCGGTGACCATCGCCTCGCTCGCGTCGATGTCGAAGCACCGCACGGCACTCTCGTCGACTCGGTCCAGCTGCTCCGGGGTCGGACGGGCGGCACCGTCGGGGACCCGGGCAGCGCCCATCTGGATGACGTGGGAGATGATCTCGACGCCGAGCGGACGCAACAGCGCCTTGGCGACCGCGCCGGCGGCGACCCGTGCAGCGGTCTCGCGGGCGCTGGCACGCTCCAAGACGTCACGAGCATCGGTGAAGCCGTACTTCTGCATGCCGGCCAGGTCGGCGTGACCGGGACGCACCTGGGTCAGCGGGTCCTTGGTGGCACCCGGTGCCGGATCCATCTCGTCGTGCCACTTGTCGCTGCGGAACCACTCGGTGTTCTTGATCTCGATCGCCAGCGGCGAGCCGAGGGTCCGTCCGTGCCGGACGCCACCGATCAGCGTCAGGTCGTCGACCTCGAAGCGTTGGCGTGGTCCACGGCCGTATCCGAGGCGGCGACGCCCCATTTCGACCTGGATGTCCTCGACGGTGATCTCCAGACCAGCCGGGAGACCTTCCATGATGACCACGAGGGCCTGACCGTGGGACTCGCCCGCCGTGAGATACCGCAACATCGAGCTGAGGCTATCGGCCGGCCAACGCCGCCTCGGCGGCGTTTCGCATGACACCGATGTCCGGCAGCACACCGGTCCACCGCTGCTGTTGCAGCGCGGCCTGATGAATGAGCATGCCGAGGCCGTCGATCGCTCGAGCACCCGACTGTTCGGCGGCGACGAGCCATGCCGTGCGCAGCGGGTGATAGACGAGATCGACCACGACCTGCCCGGCGCGCAGCAGGGCGATGTCGCACGGCAGGTCGCCGTCGGTCGCGCGGTCGGCCTCGACCCCCATGCCCACGTTGGTGGCGTTCACCACGATGTCGGCGCGGCTGATGTCACTGACGATCCCCACCGACGCCGTCGATGCCAGCGTCGCAGCCCGTTCCGCGTGCTCGCGGGTGCGGTTGAGCACCGTGATGTCGATCGACCCCGCCCGCCCGAGCGCGTCGATGACCGATCGAGCTGCGCCGCCGGCGCCGATCACCGCGACCCGCGCGCCCTCGACGTCGACCCCGTTCTC
>JBAWHL010000421.1:0-8826 GCA_049593815.1 Ilumatobacteraceae bacterium
GCCCTGGAGGTAGTCCATCTCCTCGAGATGCTCCCGCCAGCGCTGGTCGATGATCCGCAACATCACCTGACGTTCGACCTGACGGAGCACCTGTTCGCCGAGCTCCTCCTCGCGTCGCACGTAGTGCGCGGTGGCGTCGGCCATCACGGCGTCGTAGATCTCGTCGGTGTCGTCGCAGGAGCGGAGCTGGTCCTCGGTGATCGAGTTCGGGTAGTAGAGCGTGAGCTCCTTCGCCAGACCGTCGAGGTCCCACTCGTCGTCGGCCGCGGATGCACAGTGCGTGGAGATCAGCGAGTCGACCGCGTCGGCCAGGTACTCCATCGCCGCCGAGCGGAGGTCTTCGCCGTCCAGGATCTGGTCGCGGCGCGCATAGATGACCTTGCGCTGCTCGTTCATGACCTCGTCGTACTTGAGGACGTTCTTGCGAATCTCGGCGTTCTTCGTCTCGACCGTGGTCTGCGCCCGCTCGATCGCCTTGGTCACCATCTTGGCCTCGATGGCCTCCTCGTCGGGCAGTGTCCGGCCCATGACGTAGTTCAACGCACCCGTGGCGAACAGCCGCATCAGGTCGTCGTCCAGGCTCAGGAAGAACCGGCTCGCGCCGGGGTCACCCTGACGACCGGCGCGTCCACGCAGCTGGTTGTCGATGCGACGGCTGTCGTGACGTTCCGAGCCGATGACGTACAGGCCACCGAGTTCGCGCACCTTCTCGCCCTCGGCCTTGCACTGCGCGGAGTACTGGGCGAGCAGCTCTTCGTAGCGAGCCAACGCCTTGCCGCGCGCCTCGCGGAAGTCGTCGGGCATCTCGTCCTCGGGCAGCGGCAGTTCGTAACTGTCGACGAGCAGGTCGGCGGTGTAGCCCTCCTTGAGCACGTCGTGGCGGGCGAGCCCTTCGGGGTTGCCTCCGAGGAGGATGTCGACACCACGACCGGCCATGTTCGTGGCGACGGTCACGGCACCCAGGCGTCCAGCCTGGGTCACGATCTCGGCCTCACGCGTGTGCTGCTTGGCGTTCAAGACCTCGTGCGGAATCCCGCGCTGGCCGAGCAGCCGGCCGAGGATCTCGCTGCGAGCGACGCTGGCCGTGCCGACGAGGATCGGCTGGCCCTTCTCGTGCCGCGGCTCGATGTCGTCGATGATTGCGTTGAACTTCGCCTCTTCGGACTTGTAGATCAGGTCGGCGCCGTCGATG
The DNA here is from genome assembly GCA_049593815.1 of Ilumatobacteraceae bacterium. GTDB lineage: Bacteria > Actinomycetota > Acidimicrobiia > Acidimicrobiales > Ilumatobacteraceae > Sva-07. Next base: position 1,193 of record JBAWHL010000421.1, read on the forward strand.
CGAGCCAGCGGGCGGTTGGTCGGGATGGGGACCACACCGAGCCCGTAGGTGTTCATCAGTTCGGCGGCCTCGGTCTGGGCCGTGCCCGTCATGCCCGAGAGCTTGTCGTACATGCGGAAGTAGTTCTGGAGCGTGATCGTGGCGAGGGTCTGGTTCTCCTCTTTGATCTTCACGCCCTCCTTGGCCTCGACGGCCTGGTGGATGCCCTCCGACCAGCGACGACCCTCGAGGATGCGACCGGTGAACTCGTCGACGATCTTCACCTCGCCGCCCTGGACGATGTAGTCCTTGTCGCGCTTGTACAGCTCCTTGGCCTTGAGCGCCACCGTGAACTGGTGGACGAGGTTCGCCTGGACGTTGTCGTACAGGTTCTCGACATCGAGCGCCCGTTCGACGTTCTCGATGCCCTCCTCGAGCGGCACGACGACGCGCTTGTCCTCTTCGACCTCGTAGTCGACGTCGCGTCGCAAGCCACGCACGATCGACGCGAATCGGTAGTAGAGCTTCGCCGCGTCGCCGACTCGGCCGGAGATGATCAGCGGGGTGCGCGCCTCATCGATGAGGATCGAGTCGACTTCGTCGACGATGCAGAAGTTGTGGCCGCGCTGTTGGACCTTGTCGTCCTTCTTCTGCGCCATGTTGTCGCGGAGATAGTCGAAGCCCATCTCGTTGTTGGTGGCGTAGGTGATGTCGGCGCCGTAGCTCTTGCGCTTCTCTGCAGGGCTGTTGCGGTAGCCGGGGATGATCAGGCCGACCTCGAGACCGAGCCAGCGATGGATCTGGCCCATCCACTCCGCGTCGCGACGTGCGAGGTAGTCGTTCACCGTCACCAGGTGGACGCCCTTGCCGGTCAGACCGTTGAGATACGCAGCCAGAGTCGACACGAGTGTCTTGCCCTCGCCGGTCTTCATCTCGGCGACCCAGCCGAAGTGCAGGGCGGCGCCGCCCATGACCTGGACGTCATAGTGACGCTGGCCGATCGTGCGAGTCGCGGCCTCCCGGCACACGGCAAACGCCTCGATCAGGAGGTCGTCGACGTCCTCACCGTTGTCGAGCCGGAGGCGAAACTCGTTCGTCTTCGCCTTCAGTGCGTCGTCGGAGAGTGCCTGGAGTTCGGGCTCCAGAGCACTCACGTCGGGCACGATGCCTTCGAGTGCTTTGAGTTTCTTGCCTTCACCGGCCCGGAGGATGCGATCGAGGATGCCCATGCAGCTTCTGAGCCTACCGGCGCGCACCGTCTGCGTCGGTCAGGCCGCCACCTCGTTGCCGACCATCGCGAGGTGCGACCGAGCGGGCCGACGCGCCGCCGACACACCAGCAGGCGTCGCTGCGACGGCATACATCGCAACGTGTTCGGCACCTTGGTCGACCAGGGCGGCGTGTGCGGCTCGCAGCGTCGAACCGGTCGTGACGACGTCGTCGACCACGAGCACCCGGCGACCGGCGAGCCCGGGGCGGGCACGAAAGCGCGGGCCGCGGAGCCGCTCGAGCCGTGTACGACCCGTTTGGGCGTCACCGACGGACTCGCGCTCCAACAGTCGCCGACACGGTGCGCCGAGCTGGCGCGCCACGTGTGCCGCGACGAGTTCTGCCTGATCGAAGCCCCGCGCCCGACGCCGCGCGTCGCTCGTGGGTGCCCAGGTGACCACATCGACGTCGTGGTCGCCGTTGGCGACGATGCCGTTGACCACCAGCCCGGCCACGTGGCGGGCGACCTGGCGACGATTGCGGTACTTCAGCCCGAGGACGACGTCACGGGCCCTGCCGGTGAAGGGCAGGACCGCGTGGACCCCGTGCGCAGCCGTCCGGGGTCGGGGCCCGAGGAGGGCGAATCGACAGGTCGTGCACACGACGGCCCCAGGTGTGTCACAACCGGCACAACGCGTCTGGAAGATCATGGGGCCCATCCTGACGACGCCCTGTCACAGAGTTGTCCGAACGCCTGCCGGAGGGCGTCGCTAGCGTGCGTCGGTGCATCGATTCATCCCGACCGACCGACCGTTCGAACGAATACTGCGCTGCGTTGCTGGGCTCGGGCTGTTCGGTGTCGGCATCGCCCTGCTCCTCGACGCCAACCTCGGCGCCGCACCGTGGGACGTGTTCCACACCGGCGTCAGCGAACTCATCGACATTCCAGTCGGCACGATCATCATCATCACCGGCATCGCGCTCCTGCTCCTGTGGATCCCACTGCGCGAGAGTCCGGGCCTCGGCACCGTGCTCAACGCCGTCGAGATCGGCCTGGTCGTCGACCTCGTGCTCCCGTTGATCCCCGAGCCCGACCACGTGGCGGCCCGGCTCGCCATGATGTTCGGTGGCGTGGTCCTCATCGCCATCGGATCGGGTCTCTACATCGGCGCCGGGCTCGGTCCGGGTCCGCGAGACGGATTGATGACCGGGCTGGGCAAGCGGGGCGTGCCGATTCACGCGGCACGCACCGGCATCGAGGTCGCGGTGCTCGCGATCGGTGTCCTGCTCGGCGGGTCCATCGGGCTCGGGACCGCGGTATTCGCGCTCGGCATCGGCCCGCTGGTTCAGTTGTTCCTGCCGCGCCTCACCATGACGTCGGCGACGACGCCGGCGTCAGAGTGACGAGCCGCGATGCGAGCTGCGGCGTTGGAAGAAGTCACCGACCTGGTTGAGCGCCAACACGGTGAACGTGAGGACCAGAGCCGGATACAGCACCTGGCCGAAGTTGACCTTGATGTCACGACGTGCCTGGTTGATCATGTTGCCCCACGACGACGTCGGGAGCTGCACGCTGAGTCCGAGGAACGACAGCGAACCCTCGACCACGACCACGGCCGCCGCAGCCACCATGGCGTACGCCAACAGGGTCGGCAGCACGTTGGGGATGATCTCGCGCACGAGGATCTTCCATCGCTTGGTACCGATGGCCTCGGCTGCCATGACGAACTCGCGATTCGAGATCGCGAGGCTGTTGGCACGTGAGACTCGGGTGTACGCAGGGATCGACAGCAGGCCGATCACGAAGCTGATGACGAACAGGTCCCGGACCTCGAAGATCGAGATCAGTGCGAGGAGCAGCACCAGCGCGGGGAAGGCGAGCAGCACGTCGATGGCGGCCATCAGGACGGTCTCGGTCTTGCCTCGGATGAAGCCGACCAACGACCCGATCAGACCGCCGACGATCACGCCGCACATCACGGAGACCACCGCAACGGTGACGCTGACGTACGCACCGTGCACCGCTCGGGAGAACGAGTCACGCGCGAGGGCGTCGGTGCCGAGGGGGTGCGCCCACGACGGCCCCTCGAGCGGGGCGCCTGTACCGAACTCACCGGTGGCGGGGTTGAACCCGTTCAGCTGCAGGTTGGGATCGGCGAGTGGCAGCGAGCCGTTGAACACCTTGTTGTCGAGCTGCGCATAGAGCGCCGCGAAGAAGATGAAGAGCAGCCACAGGGTGCCGAGTTTCACGAGGAACGGCATCTCACGGAAGATGCCCCACAGCGACTTGCGCTGCGGCTTGACGCCCTGCGGGACGACGAAGTCGTCGTCCGGCACGGTCGCCAACGCCACGGTCAGGTCGCCCGATTCGATGTTGGTCGCCATGGTCAGGCCCTCCGGATGCGTGGGTCGAGAACTACGTACAAGAGGTCGACGATCGTGTTGACGATCACGAACATGACCGCGATGAACACCGTGATGCCCTGGATCACGAGGATGTCGCGGCCGTTGATTGCGTTGATCAAGGAGAACCCGAGGCCGGGCAGTCCGAACAAGGACTCGATGATGACCGTGCCACCGAGCAACGCTCCGAAGCTGATGCCGACGATGGTCATGAGGCTCAGCGAACTCGGGCGGAGGGCGTGGCGGAAGAGGATGTACCGGTCGGTGAGACCCTTGGCCCGAGCGGACAGGATGTAGTCCTCCTGCAAGGTCGCCATCATGTCGGAACGCACGAGGCGGGAGAACAGCGCCATCTGGGCGAGCGCGAGTGCGAGCACCGGCAGGATTGCGGTCTTCAAGTTGTCGGTCACGCCGTTGCTGAGACGATTCCAGTTCGATGCGGGGAGCCAGTTCAACTTCACCGCGAAGAGCCAGATGAGAAAGATGCCGAAGATGAAGTTCGGAATCGACAGCGCGACCTGCACGGCTGCCGATGTGGTGGTGTCTTGCCACTTGCCCTGTTTGTAGGCGCCGATCACGCCCACGGGAATGGCGATGATGACCGCCAGGAAGATCGAGAGGAAGGCCAACTCCATCGTCACCGGAAGCCGGTTCTGGATGGTGTCGGCAACGGGTTGGTCGGTGATGTAGGAGGTGCCCAGATCGCCGGTCACCGCATCACCGAGCCAGGAGAAGTAGCGCGTGAAGAACGGATCGTCGAGGTTCAGATCCTCACGGATCTGCTGCTCGACACCGGGCTCACGCGGTCCGGTCCCGAGGATGGTGTCCACCGGATCCCCGGGGAGCAGCGCAACCATCAAGAAGGTCAAGAAGGTGACCGCGAACAATGTCGCGAGCAATCGCAGAAGTACGAATGCGATGGACTTGGCCATGATGATTCTTACTGCTCCCCGGAGTCGGTGTTCATAAGGTTTTCAGTGTGTGCTGAAGTCGGTCAGCAGGTGTCAGGAGTCCGAGACGAAGACCTGGTACCAACGCACCTGGGCTTCCGGAGCGATACCGACACCGAGCTCGCCGTCAGGCAGCGTCCAGCCGTTGATGCCCTGGATGCCGGGCTCGTGGGCGATCATGACCGCCGTGCCACCCGAGTACCACAGGAGGGCCTGCTCGTTGATCCGCGTCATGATGTTGGCGTACAACTGCTTGCGCTCGTCGAAGTCATCGGTGGCGTTTGCCTCCGCTGCCCAGGCGACCATTTCCGGGTCGTCGTAGTTCACGAAGTTGGCAATCGAGACGGCCGAGTCGGCAACGAACGGGTTGATCGACGCAGCGGGGTCACCCTCGCCGCCCCAGCGCCAGCAGTGGGCGTGGTGGATGTCGCTGACCGCGTTGTTGATGTGCGTCGCCTGGTCGAACTGCGTCAACGTCACGTTGACCAGTTCGCTTCCGCTCCACACCTGCTCGAGCACCTGCATCGCTGCGATGAGCGTCGGGTCCGGAGGACACGAGAGCTCGACGTCGATCTTCTCGCCAACGGCCTTGCCGTCGGAACGTTCCGGATCGTTGATGTAGGCCTGCAGCGACTCGACGCCACCTTCGAAGTCGAAGGTGATGTAGGCGTCAGCAGCTTCCTGGGTCCACCAGACGTTGTCGGCGGAGAACCACTGCGTGGTCGGCAGCGAGATGCCGGCGCCACCGAGGGCTTCGATCACTCGCGTCTGGTCGTTCATCTTGCTCAGGCCGATACGAACGCGCTGGTCGTCGAACGGCGGCTGGGCGGTGTTGTACATGCCGCCACCGGTGCTGTTGCCCTGGAACTCGATCAGTTCGATGCTGTCGCCCGCTTCGCGAGCGTCACGGATCGTGCCCTGGCGCAGCGACTGCGCAGCGTTCGTCGTGCCCGAGAGCAGTGCGTCGAGACGCGTGCCCTCATCCGGGATCGGACGGAACGACACCGAGTCGAGGTACGGGAGCTGATCGCCGTCGGCGGTCACGTACCAGTAGTTCTCGTTGCGCTCGACGACGGTCTCGTTGTCGATGTCACGGGACTTGATCACGAACGGACCGGTGCCGATCGGGCTGATGCTGTACCCAGCGCTGTCCGCCGCGGCTGCGGCAGGATCGAAGGGATAGCCCATCGGGCCGCTGGCGAGCGATGCCGGGAAGGCAACGTTCGATTCGCTGAGCGTGTATTCGACCGTCAGGTCGTCAACGGCAACGACGTCCGTGAGGAACGACGCGGCGATGGCCGAGGAGGCTGCCGCACCGGCCTGCTGGAGCGGGAACATGTCCACGATGGTCTGAGCGGTGAGCTCGGTGCCGTTGTGGAACGTCACGTCGGGACGAAGCTTCAGCGTCCAGACGGTGAAGTCCTCGTTGGACTCGAGGCTCTCGGCCAGGAACGGCGCATAGCCGCCCGTGCCGACCTGCTCCATCAGCGGGTCGTAGATCGACCGCATGATGTTGTAGCAGGGAGAGGAGCAGCTGTCCTCCCACGGGCGAAGGCCGGTGGCCTCGCTCTCGAGGCCGATGGTCACCGATCCGCCGTACACGGCGGCCTCGGTCTCTGCGACCACGGAGGTCTCGACCTCGTCCGGTGCCGTGACCGCAGGGGCCTCGGTGGAGTCGGTGTCGGTGTCCGAATCGGTCGTGTCGTCGGTCTGTGCGGTCGTGTCGTCACTGCCGCTGTCGCTGGAGCTGTCGCTCCCGCATGATGCCGCGACGAACGCAAACACCAAAGGAATGGCGAGTGCTGTTACTACCCGTCGTTGTCGCATGGATCCCCCATCTGGTTGGAACTTGTGGTTGTACTTTGCGAGTCGTTCACGATGCCGGCGACGTGGAGCAGAACTCCCACTCACGGCGCCCCTGCTCGTCCGGACGACTCCTTCCGGACGAGAACATCGATTGTCTAGCACACATGACCGACGTCACACAGTCGGAGCGTCGACCCCCGTATTTGTTGGGGATGCGACGGGTGTCGCGACCTGCTGACCGTCCCCCCAGGGCTCGATCAGCGGGTGGTGACAGGCCACGAAATGGTCCTCACCGACGCGCCGCATCTGCGGCTCCTCAGCGGCACAGATCTCGTCGGCGAGCGGGCAGCGCGTGCGGAAACGGCAACCCGACGGCGGTGCGAGAGGCGACGGCAATTCACCCTCGATCACCCGCACCTGATGCACGTCGACGGTCGGGTCGGGTACCGGGCTCGAACCCAGCAGCAACTCGGTGTACGGGTGCGCCGGACGCTCGTACAGTTCATCGGCCTCGGAGATCTCGCACATCTTGCCGAGGTACATGACCGCGACTCGATCGCTGATGTTCTTGACGACCGCGAGGTCGTGGGCGATGAAGACCAACGTCAGGCCGTGTTCGGTCTTGAGATCGTCGAGCAGGTTCAGGATCTGCGCCTGGATCGACACGTCGAGTGCCGACACCGGCTCGTCACAGATGATCAGCTGCGGATCCATCACCAACGCGCGTGCGATGGAGATGCGCTGGCACTGGCCGCCGGAGAACTCGTGCGGGCGCTTGTACCTCGCCGGACCGGGATCGACCCCGACCTGATCGAGGATCCTCGCCACGATGTTCCACTGTTCCTCTTTGTCCTTGGGCCCCCACACGTTGAGTGGTTCGGCCACGACCTCGCCGATGGTTCGCCGCGGGTTGAGCGACGAGATCGGGTCCTGGAAGATCATCTGGATCTGCGTCCGACGCTGACGCATCGCCTTGGCGTCGAGCGAGACGAGGTCGTCGCCGTCGAGCACCACCGATCCGCTCGTCGGCGTGGGGAGCTGGAGGACCGCTCGCCCCGTCGTCGACTTTCCGCAACCGGATTCACCGACGAGACCGAGCGTCTCGCCTGGCGCGATGTCGAAGCTGATGCCGCTCACCGCTTTCACGGTGCGTCCCTTGCCCGCGGGGAACTCGACCACGAGGTCGGTCACCTGGAGGAGGACCTCGTCAGCCGGACGCAGATGCGCCACCCGTACACCCAGGGGCTCCTGTGGTCGATCCCGAAGGTCACCCAGGCCAAGCACACC
>JBAWHL010000422.1:0-6749 GCA_049593815.1 Ilumatobacteraceae bacterium
CGGCACACGCGACCGACGGCTCGAGGTGATGCTTGCAGACCGAGGTGGAGATCAGCATGCCGACGCGGGACGGGTCGATCCCCGAGACGTCGAGGGCCTTTTGGCCGGCCATGGCAGCGGCTTCGTCGAACGTGACACCCGCTGGCCACCAACGCCGCGCTTCGATGCCGGCGAGCTCGGACAACGTGCCCGGCTTCAGCCCGGTGCGCTCATAGGTCTCCGCCAACTGTTCGTCGATCCATGCCGACGTGACGATCTCGGGTGCTTCGACGGCTTCGACCGCCAGGACGCCGACGTTCCGGTGCGTCAATACGGAATTCTCAGTCATCAGCGGTCCTCTCCCATGGTGGGTTGAGCCTACGCCATGTCGGGCCGACCGACTCGGTCCCGGTCTCAGCCGGACGGCTACGGTCCACGGCATGGAACTCGGAGCAGGCAAGGTCGCAGTCGTCACCGGAGCCGGAAGCGGAATCGGGTTGGCGCTCGCCAACTCCTTCGCCGCTGCCGGATGTTCGGTCGTGTTGGCAGACGTCCAGGAGGACACCCTCGACGCCGCTGCCGCCGAGGTCGGCGCACACGGCGTCGACACGCTCACCATGGTGTGCGACGTCAGCAAGGCCGATCAGGTCGAGGCGCTCGCCGCCGCGACCATCGAGCGATTCGGGGCCGTGCACGTCATGTGCAACAACGCGGGCGTGTCACCGGCCGGCGACGCCTGGATCGGTCCGATCGAGGCCTGGGAATGGGTCATGGGCGTCAACTTCTGGGGTGTCGTCTACGGCATCCGCAGCTTCCTTCCCCACATCGTGATGTCGGGCGGGGGCCACATCGTCAACACCGCCTCGATCCTCGGCATCCTGCCGGCCTTCGGCGGCCCGTACGACGCCAGCAAGCACGCGGTCGTCGCCGTCACCGAAGGCCTCTACCACAGCATGAACTCCGCCGGACTGCCCGTGGGCGTGAGTTGTCTCTGCCCCGGGTGGGTTCGCACGGGCATCATCGAGTCCGAACGCAACTGGCCGAGCGAACTCGGTGAGGCGCCCGCTCGCGACGCCGCGGGAGAGATCACCGCGGCCCACGTCCGACGAGCCGTCGCCGAGGGGGCACAACCGAGCGCCGTCGCCGATCAGGTCGTCGACGCAGTCCGCAACGATCGCTTCTGGGTGTTCCCGAGCCCCGAGTTCCTCGACGTCGCTGTCGAGCGGTTCCACACGATCGCCGACGGATCGAACCCGGTCGCTGCGGAGAACATCCCCGGGCTGCCTCCTCGTTCACAGATGATGGACGAGGTCATGGCGGCGATGCTGCCGCCCGAGTGACCGCTCAGGCGTCGAGTCGGTAGACCCTGGCCGCCGTCGCTCGCAGCATGGCGTCGCGTGCGTCCGGCGAGAAGTCCGCGATCATTTTCTTGAACGCGTTCCAGACGACCCGATACGACAACGACAACCGGTCGACCGGGAAGTTCGACTCGAACATGCAGCGTTCGGGGCCGAAGCACTCGATCATGTGCCGGTAGTAGCGGCCTTGTGCCTCCACGAGTTCGTCGGACGTGGCGGGCCGTTCGGCGGTGTCCCAGCCGAAGCCGTTGTCCGGCATCGCCATGCCCCCGAGCTTGGCGACCACGTTCGGGAGTGCTGCGATCGCGGCGACATCGGTCTTCCACTGCTCGAAGATGTGCTCACGCTGCGACGCGTAGGGCCCGACGCCGAGGGGCGTCCCGAAGTGATCCAGCACCAGGGTCGTGCCCGGGACGGCCGCGGCCAGCTCGGCGAACTCCTGGTTCTGGTAGTGGTAGTGCCACGTGTCGTAGGTCAGCCCTCGCTCACCGAGGCGGGCGACCCCCGCTCGGAAGTCCGTGTCGGCGTACAGCCCCACAGGTGCCCCACCAGGGATCATCAGGACCTCGGGATGCAACGCATGCGAGCCAGCGTGTCGGATGCCGCGCAGTCGCCCATCGGCTGCTGCGTCGTGGGCGTCGAGGACGCCGTCGAGGTCGGCGTTGCGAAGGTCGGCGTGGGCGACGATGCCGCCCATGAGGCGACGCGTGGACCGCGCCGCTTCGGCGGCGACGAACTCCGTCTCGCCGAGCGGCGCCAGCGGATCGGGTCCGCCTCGCCGGTAGGCGGCGCCGCACTCGACGAAGACGGTGTCGACCACGTTGTGCCCGCTCGCCAGGTCTGCCTCGAGGTCGACGAGCGCATAGCTCATCCCGGTGCCATCGGGCCAGAGGTGGTGGTGGGGGTCGATCACCGGGACGTCGGGATCGACGACGTCCTCGTTGACCAGGTCGAGCCAGTCCTGCGCTTCCATCGTCCCGACACTAGTTCTGGGCGGTGACGCGAAGATCCCCGGCCAGATGACTGACCGGGGATCTCTCCTGAGCGGACGACCGGGATCGAACCGGCGACCTCAACCTTGGCAAGGTTGCGCTCTACCAACTGAGCCACGTCCGCGTGGAGGAAATAATGTAGCAGTGGGGCCGCCGGAACGGACAACGTTCCGACGACGAATCAGCGCTGCTCGGGCGGACGGAGGTCGATCCGCAGCGTGAGCACGCCGTCTTCGAGGCTGGCGGTTGCATCGCCGAGCATCGCGAAGTCCTGGAAGTCGACCTTGGACTGCTCGATGAAGTGCTTGCGCCCTTCACCCTCCACGGGCGGCATCGGTCGCTTCTTCACCGCCTGCGCGCGCTCTTGGAACCGTTGGATCATCTCATCAGGGTCGAACGTGGCCACGTCGACGACCTTACCCTCGGCCGGCTCTGCCTACTCGGCCTGCTCGACCTGCTCGACCTGCTCGACCTGCTCGCTGGGCGCCGTCGCGTCGACGGGGATGCCCTCAGCGGGAGTCGGCACGGAACCGGTCGTCGCGATGACACCCGGCCCGAGGTCGCTGAGCGATGCAGCGGGTTGCTGCGCCTGCTCGTCGAACTCCCGGTCGATTCGGGGGACGGCCTTCGGTTCGTGCAGTGGTGCTGCGCCGTCAGGACGCACGTCGTCGAGCAGTCGACGCTGCGTCGACGTGTCGCGCTTGAGCCAGTCGGAATCGCCCATCCGTTCGAGGGGCGCCAGGACTTCGGGGTCGACGCGGGTGCGACGAATCAGCCACACCCCCAACAGGATGAACCCGATGCCGAGGATCGCGAGCCCGGCAACCATCGCGTAGACCAGCCGGGTGGACCCTGGGTCGCTCGCGCCGAGGAGTTCGATCGTTCGTGAGGTCCGTTCGCGCACAGTGCTGTCGATTCTGCCAGGTCCGCCTGGATTCGCCTCGGATCACCGTTGGTGATCCGGACACCAGATCGTCGTGCGGCCGCCGACACTCCCCCGCTGCAAGGGCACACCATCGCGTTCACATGGCGGGCAGGCCGACCGTACGTCCGGCGAGAGAGTCCCCATGGTGCTCCCGCCGCGGCGCAACATGATCGGAAGTCGTCGGCGGATCGCCGAGGCCAGCCCGGCGATCTCCTGATCATCGAGAGAGTCGGCGCGACGCAGCGGGCTGATCCCGGACCACCACAGCACCTCGTCGGACAGCAGGTTGCCGAGTCCCGCCACCACGTGCTGATCGAGCAGTGCGGACTTGACGGCGGTACGGCGCCCCCGCAGGGCCCGATGCAGATCGGGGGCTCGCAGAGCGAACACGTCGACGCCGAGCGTGGAGAGATCGGGATCCAGCGTCACCTTCCCGAGCCGTCGTGGATCGTTGAGGCGGAGCGCCGGGATCCGCGAGTCCGTCCCCGGCGAGGCCTGGGTGAACAACCGGACACGATCCCACGCCGAGTCGTCGCGCCCCGATGCGTAGGTGAGCCGATCGATCGGTGCGGCCCCGTCGACGACCAGGCGCCCGGTCATGCCGAAGTGCAGTCCGATCCGCTCCGCATCCACGTCCTCCACGTCGAGGAGCACGACCTTGCCCGTGCGCCCGACCCCGCTGATCGTGGCGCCGCGCACGATGTCGGCGAACCCGAACGGGGCCACGCGCTCGTCGACCACGGCATCGACGATCGTGCGCCCCACGAGTGGCTCACAGGCACGGCGCCAGATCTCTGCTTCGAGCCCCTCGGGCACGCTCAGCCGTCGGACTTGCTGGCGTCGCCGAGGAACCGATGCAGGGGTTCGGCGAGTTGATCACTGTTGATGAGGAACGCGTCGTGACCGTGCGGCGAGTCGATCTCGACGTAGTCGCTGGGGATGCCGTTCGCCGCGACGGCTTCGTGAATCTGTTGCTGCTGGTAGGCCGGGTAGAGCATGTCGCTCCAGATCCCGACCGCGAGGGTCGGCGCGTGCACACGAGACATCGCGGAGCGCAGATCGCCTCGACCTCGGGCGACGTCGTGCAGGTCCATCGCTTTGCCGATCGCGAGATAGCTGTTCGTGTCGAAGCGATGAGCGAGCTTCTGCCCGTGGTACTCCAGATAGCGCTCGACCTCGAAACGCTGCCACATGCCGAGCGTGTCGCCAGTGGTCGCCTTGTCGGCGAGTTCACGACCGAACCGGTCGGTGAACACGTTGTCGCTGCGAAACGTCACCTGGGCGACCATGCGCGCGATCTCGAGCCCTTCGGCGGGGCCGTCGCCGGGCGCCGCGTCGTAGTAGTCACCCTGCTGCCACTTCGGGTCGAGCCGGATCGCGCGGCGTCCAATCGCACCCCACGCGATCTGTTGAGCGGTCGCCTGCATGCAGGTCGCGATCGCCGCGAGCGACCGCACCCGCCGCGGATACATGACCGCCCATTCGAGCGCCTGCATGCCACCCATCGATCCGCCGATCACGGACAGCCACCGATCGACGCCGAGGTGGTCGGCGAGCCGGACCTGGGCGCGCACCATGTCTCGGATCGTGACCACGGGGAAGCGCGAACCGTACGGCTTGCCGTCGATCGGGTGCGGTGATGCCGGTCCCGTCGAGCCTTGACAGCCACCGAGCACGTTGGCGCACACCACGAAGTACTTGTCGGTGTCGATCGGCTTGCCGGGACCCACCGTCTCGTTCCACCATCCCGGTCCAGGATGGCCTCGCCCCGCGGGTCCGGCGGCATGACTGTCACCGGTCCAGGCATGGCAGAGCAGGACGGCATTGGACGCGTCGGCATCGAGCCGACCCCAGGTCTCGTAGGCGATGACGACATCGGAGAGCGCGACGCCACAGTCGAGAGCAAATCGGCGGTCGGTGGCGAACGTGAAGAACTGCCGATGCCCTGGCTCGTCGCCGGGTGACCAGGCGCCGCTCACAGGAAGTTGGGTCGGGTGCTTCATGACTCGGCGGCCTGCAACAGCAGTGCGACCGATCGTACCAGTGCCATCCGCGGTGACCCGGGTGAGTTCGACCGCACCACGTCCGGAACGATCGCGGCGCTCATCCAACGACGTTCGACGTCGTCGGATCGATGGTCGTGGGATGTCGTCCCGTGGTCCGGGCCGGCTCTGGCGGATGGGCAACGATGACGAACTCCCAACCCTCTCGGGACGGAGTTGGCTCAGTCGGGAGGTAGGAGTGCATCGCAGGTCGAGTCGACTTGGACGGTGACAGCGCTCGGCGGCAGCGCGCGATACTGCACCGGATGGCGAACGTCCTGCGAGTCGCGCAATTGTCCGACACCCACTTCTTGGAACGCGGGCTCGAGGCGGAAGGCGGCCACGGCTACGACACGTCCGAAGCGTTCGAGGCGGTGCTCGATGACCTGAGCGGGCGTGAGTTGGACCTCGTCGTGGTCACCGGCGACATCGCCGACCATGGGCGTGCGGAGCAGTACGAGATCGCTGCCGCGGCATTCGCACGGCTGCCGTGCCCCGTGTTCGTGTGTCCAGGCAACCATGACTTCGACTCCTCCTTTCGTGCCTCGTTCCACGCTCCGGACCTCTTCATCCCCAGGGTGACCCAACACGGGCCGTGGTCCTTCGTCTACGCCGACTCCAACGCCGGCGCCATGGGCGCTGACGACACCGGGCGGCTGCTCGATCCGCCGGGCGAAGACCGATTGCACGGCAACGGCTCGCTCGGCGACGCCGAATCGGCATGGTTGCGTGCGGCGACCGCCGGCCACGACGCCGACCATCTGTTCGTCTGGCTGCACCACCCGCCCGACGCCGACGTGCCGCTCACCAACGACCCTGGTTACACGGCCGAATGGGAAGCGGTGATCGCCGACCGCCCGAAGGTCCGTGGCTTCGGCGCCGGCCACACCCACATCCCGTCGGTCTACGAGTTCGCTGGCCGGCCAGTGTTCGTCGCACCGTCGCTCAAGAACAACTTCGACCTCCAGGCCAACACCTGGCTGCCACCCGGTTACCGCACCTACGAATTCGGCATCGACGGCACCGTCACCAGCGAGGTGCAGCTCGTCGACGACGACCGGTGGCCCCGGCGCCCATTCGGACGGGCGATCCGTTCCTTGTTCATGGGCGAGATCTCCCACGCCGAACTCGCCGAGATCACCGCGCGCCGCTCGCGCTGAACCAGCGCAGAAGGATCATCGCCAACGGATTCTGTGCGTGGTGTATGAACACGCGGTGCTGAGACGTGGGTAGTTCAATGGAACACGCGTCCAACACTGCGCCACGCGACGTCACCGACGACTTCGGCCACTTCTACGAGGTCGAACTCGTTGGCCAGGTCAGGAGCGCGACCTTGATCGTCGGGTCTCAACCCCTGGCGTACGACATCGTCCACGATGCATTCGTCACGTTGTTCGAGCGGTGGCAGGACGTCGAAGATCCAGGGCCATACCTGCAGCGCATGGTGGTGAAC
>JBAWHL010000423.1:0-1999 GCA_049593815.1 Ilumatobacteraceae bacterium
CGCTCACCCAGATTGGACGATTTCGCCGGCGGAAGCGCGATGTGACCGGTGACGAGGAGTGGCGCGTCTAGATTCGGCGATTGCGGTCGTCGATCTCGGCCCGATGGCCACACGCGGTCATCGATGCCACTTCCACCGATGTGGGTGAGGCGCCCGTGCCCGGCGGTGGCATACCGTCTTCACCATTCGCCGTCTTTCGACCGGAGCACGATGTCCACCTCCCCTGAACCCCAGCAGATTTCTGAGCGTGGGATCGCCGTGTTGAGCAATCCGCTGTTGAACAAGGGCACTGCGTTCACCATCGTGGAACGCGACACGCTGGGTCTGCACGGCCTGGTGCCGACGCACGTCGAATCGATCGAAGCACGCGCCGACCGTGTGCGCGCACAGCTCGCAATGGAAGAAACCGATCTCGGTCGCCACATGCTGCTCCGCGGTGTACAGGACTACGACGAGACCTTGTTCTTGCGAGTGATCCTCGACGACATCGTCGATCTGATGCCGATCGTGTACACCCCGGTGGTCGGGGAGGCGTGTCAGAAGTTCAGCCAGATCTATCAGCACCATCGCGGACTGTTCCTGTCCTACCCCGATGCCGATCGCATGGAAGAGATGCTGCGCAGCATCCCCCACGAGGAGGTCGCGGTGATCGTCGTGACCGACGGTGAACGAATTCTCGGTCTCGGCGACCAGGGTGCCGACGGGCTCGGCATTCCCATCGGCAAGCTGTCGCTGTACTCGGCCTGCGGAGGCATTGATCCCGGCACGGTCCTGCCGATCATGCTCGACGTCGGCACGAACAACGAGGCCCGTCGTGCGGACCCGGACTACCTCGGATGGCGCAGCGAGCGTGTCGTCGGACCCGACTACGACGCCTTCATCGAGGCGTTAGTGCAGGCCGTGATGAAGGTCTACCCCGACGTCCTGCTCCAGTGGGAGGACTTCGCCGAGCATCACGCCCACCTGCTGCTCGATCGATATCAGGACACGCTCTGCACGTTCAACGACGACATTCAGGGCACCGCCACCGTCGCCCTTGCCGCGGTGCTGTCTGGGCTTCGCCAGACCGACCGGCAACTGGCGGACCAACGCATCGTCATCGTCGGAGCTGGCTCGGCGGGTACCGGCATTGCCGAACAGATCGTCGCGGCGATGATTGCCGACGGCGTGCCGGAGGCCGATGCTCGGGCTCGCTTCTACCTCGTCGATCGACCGGGTCTCCTCGTCGACGACATGGAGGATCTGCTGACCTTCCAGCAGCCGCTCGCGCAGCAGCGGGCCGCTGTCGAAGGCTGGGATCTCGCTGAGGCCGGCACGATCGCTCTGCCCGACGTCATCCGCAACGCGAAGCCGTCGGTCCTCATCGGGGTGACCGGCGTCCCGGGTCTCTTCACCGAGGAGGTCGTGCGAGCGATGGCATCGGTGAATGACCGACCGATCATCATGCCGCTGTCGAACCCGACGTCGCGGGCCGAGGCCACCGCACCGGACGTCCTCGCATGGACCGATGGCAGAGCGCTGGTGGCGACGGGAAGCCCGTTCACGCCCGTGACTCAGAACGGTGTCACCTACACGATTGCGCAGAGCAACAACTCCTACATCTTCCCCGGTGTGGGCCTCGGCGTTCGAGCCGTCATGGCCCGTCGGGTCACCAACGAGATGATGATGGCCGCCGCGCACGCGCTGGCCGCGTCCGTCGACGCCCAGCACCTCGGCGACAGCCTGCTGCCCCCACTCGGGGAAATCCGGACCGTGAGCCGTTCGATCGCTCGCGCCGTTGGCGCGAAGGCGATCGAGCAAGGCCACGCGGACGCAAAGACGCCCGAGGAACTCGACGCGGCGATCGACGCCACGATGTGGCAGCCCGAATACCGGCCGTTCACCACCTGATTCCTCACGACCGACCATCCCACCGCACCCACGCACACGGAGAACGCAATGATCGACCTGAAGACCTACAAGAGCCTCGGCGACAAGAAGAACTCGGACTTCTTCGAGG
>JBAWHL010000424.1:0-6086 GCA_049593815.1 Ilumatobacteraceae bacterium
AGCTCACCACGCGTGAGCCCCGTCGACAGCAAACACCACGAACACCCCGAACAGCCGATGGGTGCGGGCCACGTCGAGGAACCGTCGAACGTCGTCGATCGACCACACCGTGACGACCGGCCCCTCATGGCGCGGGGCGCCGCCGACGCGGCAACGTTGACTGCGGCCACGCCTCGACGCACCGCGTCATCAAGAATCTGATACAACACTGCGTGCACCGCGAGGACCGACTTGGCTGACAGCGCTCCACCTTCGACGCCACCGCGATCGAGAAGGCCACCTTCGAACTCGTCGACCGCTGCCACCGACAGATCCGACACCTGCACGTCGCCGCGTCCGGCACAGATCTTGTCGACGAGACGTCGATACGTCACCACTGTCGATGCTGCACAATCGTCGGACTTTCGCTCCAACCACGAACGCGCTGCCTGTCGAACCGTCACGCGCGCAACGACCACCCCGAACCCGAGGGTCGCTGCGCCGACCTCCTACATCATGCCTGCTAAACCGCGGTGCCCGGGGCGGGATTTGAACCCGCACTCCACCTGAGTGGAAGGGGGGTTTAAGCCCCCCGCGTCTGCCAGTTTCGCCACCCGGGCGGGTGCTCTCCTCCGACACTACGCGACCACCGATCGGTCACACCGTGGCCCGTTGCCCCGATCGGGTCGGCATGGTCAGACGACCGGCACCGGGCGCGGGCGGGACCGGAGCTGGGGAGCGACCACCGCCGCGACGACGAGGACCGCACCAGCGAGCTGCAGTGGCGTCAGGGTCTCGTCGAGGATCAGCCATCCGACCAACGTGGCGACGAGTGGACTCAGCAGTCCGAGGAAACTGACGATCCCGATCGGGAGCGCCTGAACACCACGGAACAAGTTGGCATAGGCGATTCCCGTCCCGACGATCGCCAGCCAGGCGAAGCCCAGGACGTTGGTGGCGCTGACGGTGCTGGGTGGCCCTTCGACAACGATCACGAGCGGAAGCAGAAAGATGCCACCGGCGGTGAGTTGCCAGCCGGTGAAGGTGATCAGATCGACCGGGCGGCCCCAGAACTTGGTGAGGACGACGCCGGTCGCCATCGAGACGGTGCCCGCCACCGCCGCAGCGACCCCAACGGGATCGAGGCCAGCATCGGGACCGAGCACCAGCATGGCCACGCCGCCCACCCCCGCAGCCCCGGCGAGCGCCGTGCGCCGGGTGAACGCCTCCCCCAGAACGAACGCGGCGATGCCGGTCGCCACGAGTGGCTGAATGGCCCCCGCCGTTGCCGCCACGCCGCCGGGAAGGCGGAACGCAGCGACGAAGAGCAGCGCGAAGAAGGCGCCGATGTTCAAGACGCCGAGGACGGCGCTTCGCCACCACCACGCCCCGCTCGGGAGGCGACGGGACCAGAGCACGAACGCCAGGCCGACCGGCAACGCTCGAACCGCGGCTGCCAACATCGGTCGCCCCTCCGGCAGGAGCTCGGTCGCCACGATGTAGGTGGTGCCCCAGACCGCCGGGGTCAATGCCGTGAGGGCGACGGTGGTGGTGGCCGGCGCGTGGTCTCTTGACATCGAGACAACCTTAGACGCGAATCTCTCGATGTCAAGAGATATCTCTGTACGTGAAGACAACGCGTCACTAGGGTGGCCACATGAACGCCGACCACGTCGATGAGATCATCGCCCAGTGGCACCAGGAGCGCCCCGACGTCGACGTGTCCGGCATGGCGATCATCGGCCGGATCAGCAGGCTCGAGCGGCTCATCCGCCCCCGTCTGGATGCCGTCTTCGCGGCACACGGACTGGAGTCGTGGGAGTTCGACGTCCTCGCCACCCTGCTCCGCTCGGGGGCACCTCACCAGTTGACGCCCGGCCGTCTGATCGAGTCGATGATGATCACCTCGGGAGCGATGACGAATCGGATCGACCGCCTGGAGAACCGAGGATTCGTCACGCGGGTCAAGAACCCCGCCGACGGACGCCAGGTGCTCGTCGAGCTCACCGAGTCCGGCCTCCGCACCGTCGATGCCGCACTCGTCGATCACGCCGCCAACGAACGGGTGATCACGTCCGCGCTCGACCCCGACCAGCGCGACCAGCTGATCGACCTGCTCCGCACCCTCCACCACGCCGTCGTCGACGGGCGCTCCGCCGACAACACCGCGGAGTATCTCAGCCGCCGCAGGTGAGACCGTCGAGCGTGAACTCGTCGGGAGCAACGGGCCACGCCGCTCCACGCCGACCGATGAAGCCGATCGTCGTGCGTCCACCGGGCGCGATCATCCGGTTCCACGGCACGTTGTGCACCGACACCTCGGCGCCCGACTGGCGGTAGCGGCCGGACCATCCGAACAGGACCCGCTCCCCGGCCTCGAACGTCCAACCCAGATCCCATCCATTGATCGGCACGTCACCGGTGTTCTCGATCCAGATCTGAGCGATGAACCCACCCGGCCAGACCGCGTGTATCCGGTAGTCGACGGCGCAGTCCGCCGTCGGCGCGGCGATCGGGTCGAGGGCGATGCCGACCAGCGCCGGATCGTGATCCGACGTCCGGAATCGGTCGGGCGCATAGAGGTCGACGATCTGGGCCGGTGTCTTGAAGTTGGTGTTGTAGTCGAGCACGGGCGGCTCGTCGGAGTTGATGTGGTAGTCCGCAGCCCCGGTGATCTGGGCGTCGAGCGACGGCGACGCGAAGGCATAGTCCAGCGTGCCCCACTGGCCATCGAACACGTAGGAGTGGGCACCCGGCGTGAAACGCTGCACCTCGTCGACGTACCCGGCCGCGCGCAGCACGTCGATCGGATCCTCCTGTGCGTAGGAGTTGAGATCCCCGAACACCAGCACGTCGTCGTCGGCGATGCCGGTCGGGTGCGTGGCCAGCCAGTCGACGAGCGCTCCCGCCGCTGCAGCGCGGGTGGCGTTCCAACATCCGGCGCCGTCACCTGCGTCGGCATCGGGGCCGGTCCCGCTGGGGCAGCTGCCCTTCGACTTCCAGTGGTTGAGCGCCACGGTCATCTGTGCGCCGCTCGCCAGCTCCTCGATCGAGACCGCGAGGCTCGGCCGGTTGCGGTCGTCGTCGAAGGTCGGGTCGACACTGTTGTCGAGCACCGCGGGCGTGCCGACGACGCCGACGACATCGTTGCGGTAGATCATGCCGACGCGGATGGTGTCGGTACCGACGGTGCCGGTGTCGACGGACGACCAGACATCGGCGCCGGCAGCCGCATTGAGGTCGGAGACGATGGGCGCGAGTGGGTCGACGCCAGTGGTGTTCTCCAGTTCGGCGAAGCCGTACACGTCGGCGTCGATGTCGAGGAGTGCGGCGATCAGCTTGGCGTGCTGGCGCTCGTACTCCTGGGCGGTCTCGGCACCGCGGCAATCCTGCTTCGCACCGTCCGGGCCACAGTTGGCGCCGCCGTCGTCCAGTGTGAGGAAGTAGTTCAACACGTTGAAGCCAACGACCTTCAGGGTGCCGCCGACGGACGGAGGGCCGCTCGGACGCGGGTTGACGGAATCGAAGACGATCGGATCGCCTGCCGGGCGCAGACGGTAGGCGTTGTCGCTCCCGACGTACCCCGCCCAGGTGTAGGTCATCACGCCGGTGGCGCCAGTGGTCGAGTCGCCCCCACGCAGCGGGTTGGCTGCGGTGATCGCGCTGTCGCCCGGGCCGAAGATGTACGGGTCCGGGTTCTCCGACTGGAGTGGGTCGTCGATGATGAGCACGTCGAGGTCGTTGGCGGCTTGGAGCGCGATCGAGTCGGGCCCCGGTTCCACGACCGCGGTCGGCTGGTCGAGCCGCGTGCCGGACGAGACTCGGACCTCACCGGAGCGGCCCATCAGGTACAGCTCGGTGACGACGAGTTCCTGGTCGAACGTGACGAGCATGCCCTCGACGGCTTCGAAGTCGTCTGGTGAACTCACCGGCAGGGACACCGCGGCGGGCGTGACGGTGTTGCCGGACGACAGCACCGTGATCGTGGAATTGGAGATCTGGGTCTGGCCCTGGAACTCGGCGACCGCGCCCTCGATGTGGACTGCGTCACCGAGCGCGACCTCGTCGTCGTCGGCGTTGAACACGAAGATGCCGTCGGACGTGGCGGGGTCGCCGTCGGTGTTTCCGTCGGCGGACTGAACGTAGAACCCGCGCAGCGCGGGGCTCGCACCCTCGTAGTCACCGACGACGATGCCCTCGATCGCGACGAGTTCGCCGACACACGGCGACGCGTCCCCGGCACCCTGGGCCTGGCCGATCGCGGTCAGGGCCGGCAGATCTGGGCAGGAGTCGACCGGAGCGACGGCACCGACGTTCAACACGTCGAAGCTGTTGGCGGCCGGACCGGTCCACGTGCCGTCGACGAGTTGCAGCGACTGTCCGAGCGGCGTGCTGCCCGATTCGGACACGCCGATGTCGACCGATTCGGTGCCACTGGCCGGACCACCCATGGCGACGATCGTGCCCCCGTAGCTCAGGAACTCGATGACCGTGCCGGATGGATCGACCAGCGCCAACGCGTCGGGGTTGCCGTTCTGGATGCCGGTGTACGGGAACCATCGTGCACCGAGCCCGGCGCCTTCGTCGTCGACGGTGCCGTCCAGCGTCACGGTGCCGTAGATCGAGTTGTTGCTGCCGTTGTAGAGGACCACGGTCCAGCCGGTCAGGTCCGCACCAGCGGTCCCGCTGATCTCGACGCCCTCGTCGACATCACCGCCGGCGTTGTCGTAGTGAAGTTCGCTGATGTACAGCGTCGGTGCAACCGTCATGGAATTCGGGGTGCCGGGCGTGTTGAGCGCCTCACCCATGACCAGGGATCCCGGGAAGCCGTCGATGCCGGCCTTGTCGAAGTCGTTGCGCACCCAGTCCGCGGTCATGTCGGTGTCGACACCATCGGGGATGCGTGATGCGCCTCCCGGGGCGAACGCCAGGCCGTCGTACCCGTCGGTCAGCACGGTGTCGCCGAACAGCGTGTCGCCCGCGTCACCGTCGGAGACCGCGACGGTGTCGACGATCGTGCCGAAGTCGCCGGCCAGCGGATCGGCACCACCGCTCCAACCGTCGACCAGCAGCACGGAGACCGATCCCTGCGAGATGGTGTTCGCCGCCAGATCCAGCAGCCACAGGCCGTTGGCGTCGGTGGTGCCCGCCGTCGCGCCGATCTCGATGCTGCCGTCGTCGCCGTCGATCACGACGACCGACAGCGCGGACAGGTCGGTGAGCGCGGCGCCGATCACTTCGACGTATTCGATGTCCTCCCCGGCGGTGGAGTACGAGAACTCGTTGATCACCGCGGCGACCGGATCCGGGTCGGGGTCGGGGTCCGATTCGCCGTTCACGGTGCCGAACGTGTTGCCAGCGGGACCGGTCCAGGCGCCATCGATGAGTTGGAGCGAGTCGCCGACCGGCGTCGAGCCGGTCTCGGCGACGCCGATGTCGGTCGAGGTGAGACCATCGGCCGGACCGCCGACCGCGTCGAAGCTGCCCTCGTAGCTGAGGAATTCGACGACGGCGCCGTCCGGGTCGACGAGCGCCAACCCGTCTGGGGCACCGTTCTGGATCCCCGCACGGTCGAACGACGACGCTCCCTCGCCGCCCGCATCGCCGGACAGGATGCCGTCGAGCGACACGGAGTCGTACGTCTGACCGTTGCTGCCGTTGTAGAGCACGATCGACCAGCCGGTGAGGTCGGTCCCCGATGGGCCGGTGACCTCGACCGCTTCGCCGATGTCGGCGCCGTCGTTGTCGTAGTGCAGTTCACTGATGAAGACCCCGTCGTCGGCGGCGACGACGTTCGGTGCGAGGTCGGCGACGACCACGACTCCGAGGATGGATGCAGCGAGCGCCACACGGCCGAGCGAGCGGGATCGGATCGTCATTGGGTCTCCTCGTCGAGATCGAGTTCACAACTCCGTGCGCCGCCCGCGCGTCACCGAAGGTAGCTCACGCAGCAGACCCGGTCGACCGGACCTGGTGACATGTCAGTGAACAGTCGATGACACCGTCGGCACCGACCGGTCACGGGGACGTGCCGACGGTGCCGGACGATGATGGGTCGGCGTGGTGGACCAACCGGCGCGGGAGCCGAGTTGCGAGCAGGATCCCAC
>JBAWHL010000425.1:0-1769 GCA_049593815.1 Ilumatobacteraceae bacterium
GCTTCGACGACCGGCTCGGGAGCAGGCGTCTCAACGACGGGCGCGGGCTCCTCCACAGGCGCCGCAGCGGGTGCTTCGACGACCGGCTCGGGAGCAGGCGTCTCAGCGACGGGCGCGGCCTCCGCCACAGGCGCTGCCGCGGGTGCTTCGACGACCGGCTCGGGAGCAGGAGTCTCAACGACGGGCGCCGCTGCGGGCTCGTCCTTCGGCTCGGCGTCCTGCTTGGGGGCCGCATCCTTCTTGGGAGCAGCGGACTTCTTTGCCGCAGTCTTCTTCGCCGCGGCCTTCTTCTTGGCTGCGGTCTTCTTGACCGGCTTCACCTCTTCGGGCTGCTCGTCACGAGTCAACCCGTCGCGCTGGGCGCGTCGGGTCACCATGTCGGCGTACGCCTCGGCCAATGACGATGACGGGCCCTTGGCGGCAACGCCGAGTACACCGCAGAGGTCGATGACCTCGGCGTTCGTCATCCCGAGCTCCTTCGCGAGCTCGTGGATCCTGATCTTCTTCGCTGCCACGTTTCGATTCAACCTTTCACAGTCGTCTTTGCCTCGCGAATGCTGGAATCAATGCGCATCCGGGTACTCATCGCTGCCGGCCACTCGGCCGACGCGTTCTCTGATCGCGAGTTCTTCGCGTGTCGTGATGTCACGTCGCCACGCCCGGGCAAACGCCCGTCGCGACAACGCCGACTCGAGACATCCGGTGACAGCGAGCGATTCGCCGCCACCTGCACGACACAACCACGCCCCACGCCCCGCGCTGGCACCGTCGACGACAACCGCTCCGTCAGCTGCACTCGTGACACGCACGAGGGCAGACTGGGGGCGACGCTGTCGGCAACCGATACAGGTGCGAACGGGTTCGGGGCGAGCATCAACACTCAGTCGTCTTCGCCGTTCTGCTCTGACGATGCCTCTGCCGGAGTCTCTGCCGCACCCTGTTGGTCGGCGTCGTCGCCAGCCGTCACGCTTGACGATGCCTCGGAGTCAGCCGGTGCTGCACCGTGTTGGTCGGCATCGTCGCCAGCCTCGTCGCTGGCGCTTCCCTCGGCGGCCGTCACATCTGACGATGCCTGGGAGTCAGCCGGTGCTGCACCAGCTTCGTCGGTGGGGGCGGCGGCTTGGGCCTGCCAGTCGGCTTCGCTGATGACGCTGCCGTCGGCGGCGTGCCACTCCATTTCGCCGGACTCGGCATTGGCACGCCATTCGCCGTCGGCGTACTCGACATCGGCGTCACGGCCACCGGCCGGGATGCCTTCGGCGAGCTGGGTCTCCGAGCGGATGTCGACACGAACGCCGGTCAGGCGGGCGGCGAGACGGGCGTTCTGCCCCTCACGGCCGATCGCCAGGCTGAGCTGATGGTCGGGCACGATCACGTCGGCCGCGGTGCCGTCGTCGGAGATGTTGACCTGGGTGACCTTGGCCGGCGAGAGCGCCTTGGCGACGAAGTCGCCGAGGTCCTCGCTGAACGGAACGATGTCGATCTTCTCGCCGCGCATCTCGTTGACGACCATGCGGACGCGACCGCCACGGGCGCCGACGCACGCGCCGACGGGATCGACGTTGTGGTCGTTGGACCAGACGGCGATCTTGGTGCGGTGTCCCGGTTCACGGGCGCAGGCCTTGATCTCGACGATGCCGTCGGCGATCTCGGGCACTACGAGATCGAAGAGACGCTTGATGAGGCCGGGATGCGTGCGCGAGACGACGATCTGCGGGCCCTTCGGCGTGCGGCGGACCTCGACGATGTACGCCTTCTGGCGGTCGCCC
>JBAWHL010000426.1:0-2397 GCA_049593815.1 Ilumatobacteraceae bacterium
CCATGCCGGCCGCCACAGCGGCCGCGGAGCCACCGGAGGAGCCGCCGGTGGAGTGGTCGGTGTCCCACGGGTTGCGGCTCGGACCGTAGGCGAGCGGCTCGGTCGTGATCGTTCCACCGAACTCAGGCGTGTTGGTCCGACCGAGTGTGATCAGGCCGCTGTCACGAAACGACTCGTACAACGTCGAGGTGAACGTGGCGCGGGCGTCGGCGTCCTTCAATGCCTGGTTGCCGAGGTGGTGTGGCTCTCCGGCGATCTCGCAGCCGAGATCCTTCACCAGGAACGGTACGCCGCGGAACGGGCCATCGGGGAGTGGTCCGTCGGCTTCGGAGCGCGCCGCCTCGAAGCGTTCGTGGATCACCGCGTTGACGGTGGGGTTCACTCGCTCGATGCGAGCGATCGCATCGTCGACGAGTTCGCGTGGTGATGCGTCGCCGGAACGGACGAGCGCCGCGAGCGCGGTGGCATCGGGCAATGGAGTGGCCATGGGACTTCCTTCTCTGATGACTGGTGACAGCGATGTCAGCTCGAAGTGAGAGCGTCGCGCAACGCGCCGGCGATGAGCGAAGCGCCCGTGGAACTGTTCATCGTGGTGTAGTGATTGAGGCCTGTCGCCTCGATCCAGCGATGCTGGGGATACCGGTCGCGGAGGTCGGCGGGGATGAACGGCGGTGGGGTGCCGAACATGCCGAACTCCGCTCGCACGATCGTCACCGGTTGCTGGCGACGATCGAGCAGGGTGCGCACCTCGTCGTCGAGCAGCAGTTCGCCACCGTCGTGGCGAACGGCGTCTTCGTCGACCGCCGTGCGGAATCCGCCATCGACCTCGATCAGGTCGGCCAGGAGGTTGCGCTCGAGGTCGGGGCCGATGCCGTCCACGAACGCGGGATGTTGCGCCCACATCGCCTGGTACGACACTCGATCCGGCCAGATGGTGCGGAGCCGCTCCATGACCGGACCGAGGCCGGCATCCAATGCGGCATCGGCCTGATCGTCGGGTGGGCGGGGGAGTGCCGTGCCCCCGTCGACGAGCACGAGATCACGAACGGCCGCCGGGTGTCGTTCCGCCGTCATCTGCACGACATAGGCGCCCATCGAGTGGCCGACGAGCACCAGCGGTCCACCGATCTGTTCGATGATGGCGGCGATGTCGTCGGCGTGTTGGCGCATGCCCCAGGGGCCCGGCTGCTCATGACTGCGTCCGCGTCCGCGCAGGTCGACCGCCACGATCTCGGCAGCTCCGGCGAGGTGGTGGGCGAGCGGATCCCAGGCCCACGCGTTCGCGGTGATGCCGTGGACCGCGATCACGGTCGGCGCCCCGCTGAGCCCGGGCCATCGCAACGCTCCGAGGGCAGCGCCGTCGACGTCGAACTCGATGAACTCGGGCCGGTTCGCCATCAGCGTTCTCCCTCACTCAGGGTGGTCGTACCGCGCTCTGCGTCGAACTCCATGGGCGGACTGTACACCCGTCCCGTGTGGGGTCTGACCCCGGACGTGATGTTGGCGTGGGCGGTCAGCGGGGTTCGCGTGGGAGGCCGAGGACGCGCTCGCCGAGGATGTTGCGCATGATGTTCGACGTGCCGCCCATGATCGTGTAGCCAGGGGTGTAGGTCAGTCCGTGGGTCACGTCGGTCCACAGGGTCGCCTCGGCGCCGAGCGTGGCCGAGACGAACTCGGCGACGCGCGCCTCGTGTTCGGTGCAGAAGCACTTCGTCGCGGCGGAGAATCCCTTCGGCGCCTGCCGGAGCACTTCGCGGGTCACGAGCACTCGTCCGATGCGGTAGCCGGTCTCGATCCCGGCGATCTCCTGGCGCACGAGTGGATCGGTGCGGTCGGCTCGCTCGAGTGCGATCTCGTACAGGGCTCGGTTGGACACGAGACGATCGATCCCGCCGCGCTCGTGCTCGAGCTGTGCCATGGTCTGCTTGAAGGCGTTGCCCTCGACGCCGACCAGGTTCGCGACGGGCACGCGCACGTCGGTGAACCACACCTCGCAGAAGTGTCGGTTCGTCGTCATGTCGGTGATCGGACGCACCTCGATGCCCGGAGTGTCCATCGGGACGATGATCTCGCTGATGCCCCGATGCGGCGGGCCCTCGCTGTCGGTGCGGCCGATGAGATAGCAGTAGTCCGCCTGTGCCCCGAAGCTCGTCCAGATCTTCTGACCGTTGACCACGAAGTCGTCGCCGTCGCGCACGGCGGTCGTGCTGAGCGAGGCGAGGTCCGACCCGGAGTTCGGTTCGGACATGCCGATGCACCAGGTCGTCTGCCCGGACAGGATGCCCGGCAGGAACTCCGCTTGCTGATCGGCGGTTCCGTAGTTGATCAGGGTCGGGCCCATCTGGCGATCGGCGAACCACATCGCGGCGATCGGGGCGCCAGCGGCGATCAGCTCCT
>JBAWHL010000427.1:0-3773 GCA_049593815.1 Ilumatobacteraceae bacterium
GGGTGATCCCCTGCGTCGTGGCCTCCTGCGTCGGCGTACCGGTCGTCAGCGCGGGGAGGACGGGGATCGGGGCGGCGGTCGTGCGGCGACCGGGCGCCGTGGCCACGACCGAACCGGCCCCGGAGACCGAGATGGCTGTCCCGGAGGCATTGGAGAAGAACTCGTACGGAGACGTGGTGTCAGCGGATGGTGTGGAACCGCCGACGGTCACGCTGACCGTCGCATCGGTGACGGCGGTGGACGAGGCCCCTTGCACCGGTGACACCACGATCTTTCGTGGCTGCAGCGTGAACGAGCGGTCGAGCGGCGTGCCGATCAGCAGATTGAGGACGGGGCTCGCGGAGGTGGGGAACCGCACCGGGACGTGCCCGGGGGCACGCGCCTCGAGGTACTTGTAGGTTCCGGCGGCGACCGACCTCCTGAAGACCTGGGTCCCGGAGTCGGCGACCAGCGGGAGCTCGGTCGATCCGGCGTTGTTCTCCACGAGCACGACGGTCGTTCCACTCGGCATGGTGCCGTTGATGGTCGCGCTGAGGCGAGTCAGTGCGTCGACGCGCAGGTTGAGTGCCTCGTTCCCGGACTCGGATCCGAGTTCGGCGAACCCGTTCACGATTGTGACGGGAAGGCTCGGCTCGGTGAACCCGCTGCGGGTGACCGTCAGCGTGTAGTTGCCCGCTGGTGCGTCGAAGACGTAGCTGCCGACGGACTCGCCCGCGCCGACCGTCAGGGTCTGCGTGTTGGCGGGAGTCGTCGCCGAGGTCAGGGTGATGGTCGAGTTCTCTCCGAGATCTCCTGACGTGGTCGGCGACGTGAACTGCCTGACCGTGCCGGCGACTCTGCCCTTCACCGCGGTCGGCACGACCGTCACTGTCTGTTGGGCCGGCGTGGTGCCGACCGAGAACTTCTTGCTGGGGTTCGTGTAGGTGTGCAGTGGATCCGCGATGTCGAGGGTGAACTGTCCGACCTCGGGCTGGACACCGCTGAACACGATGGTCTGCAGTGCAGCGTCGTACACGCCGTTGTAGATCGTCGGTGTCGACCCTGGCGACACCAGACGCGGGGTCGGGTCGAAGATGAAGTCGCCGGCGACCTTGGCGCCCGCGCCCGTCTTCAATGCGACCGTGACGCTGACGTCGGTGACGGTGAAGACGATGTCGCCGCCTGGTGAGGGTCCGAACGTGCTGCCACCCACACCGACCTCGACGGGCTGGTCGGCAGGCGCGGCGTACTCGGTGGCAGTCGTCGTCGCCGCGATCGTGTGCTTCCCGACCGGCACGTTGGTGAACGTGTACTGGGCCGACGTCGAGGTGGGCGTCGGGCGGGTGACCGTGGTCTGGCAGTCGGCGGCCGGACACGCTTCGGGGACGTTCGGTGCGGTCCCCGTGGGTGCGCTGTCGACCTCGAGGTAGGTGTTGCCGTAGGCGATCGTGAGTGTCGACGACGGCGGAATCGGTACCGGGTCACCATTGCCGTTGACCGCTTTGACCATGCCGGTCACCGAGGAGATGATCTGCGGAAGCGGCGCGACGATCGTGGTGGCCGCCCCGACCGGCGGATCGCCGAGGGGCGTCGTGCTGCGACCGACGTTGACTGCAGCGATCGCGGGGAAGGCGAGTGCTTCACCGAGGCCATCGACTTCTCGGACCTCGAGGCAGTAGTTGCCGGGGAGGAGGTTGCCGATGGTGGCTTGACCCTCGGTTGCCGCGGCTGGGGTGCCGTCGACCCCGCCGGCGGTGACCGCCGTTCCGGTTGACGGGCACGAGCCGACGAACAACTCATAGCTGGCTCCTGGCACCCGAAGCGCTCCCGTGAGGTCGCGAACCGCCGTCAGGTCGATGCTGCCGCGCACGATCTGGAGCGTGAACGGTTGCGGGTTGGCTGCAGGCAGCACGTTGTTCACGACTTGGACATCGCGTGTGCTCGAGTGGAAGCCGACGCTCGACACGTCGATGCGGTACCACCCGGGAGCGGCGGAGAACTCGTACGTGCTGCCCGATGTCGTCGGGATGAAGGTACTGCCGTTGGGAGCCCCACCGTTGGACGTGATCGGTGTGACCGTCACGCTGGTCGTCGTCCCGTTGATCGGTCGTTGTTCCGGGCTGGAGCCGTTGGCGTCGACGCTGCCGAAGATCTCCCCGCTGACGCCACCGAACTTCGGCAGCGCCAAGGTGCTGGCCGTGACCTCACCGGCTCGCACGTTGATCGGGACCGCTGTTGCTCCGCTCGTGTCGAATCCGGCAACGGTGACCGCCATGTCGTAGAACGCGGTCTGTGTGGCGGGGCCCGATCCGGCGACCGAGATGTCAGGAAGCTCGAACACGTTGGTCTCGCCCGGCTTCGGCTCGAGCAGCAGTGGGCCCTGCGGCACCGTCCCCGGACCGGCGATCCGTGGCGTGAGGGTCACCGTCGGCTTCGTCGTGATCGGTGTGTTCCCGGCATCGGTGCCCTGCAGGGTCAGTTCGAGTGATCCCAGTTCCGTGAAGATCGCATCGAACCCGGAGGTGGGGGTGGTGCCCGGCGCGACGACCTTGGTGACGCCGGATGCCCCGGGCGTCTCCTGGCGATGGTGGGCGGGCGTGCTGAACATGACGGTCCACTGACCGGGGGTCGCGGCCGGGAAGCTGAAGGTGCCCGGGTTGACGGTCGTGGAGGGATTCGCCCCGCCCGGGCCGGATCCGGTGACGGTGATGTCGACGTCGGGGCCGGTCGTGCGGTTGGTGCGCACCGTGATCGTGCCGGTCGCTTCACCGGGGACAGCGTTGGTCATCTCGACGTCGTAGACACCGGCCGCGCCGGCCGTGTCGACGGCGACCTCGGATCCGGGCACGATCGCGGCCGACGTCTGGTCGACTCGGAAATCGAAGGTTCCGGTTCCGAAGCTCGTCGCCTCGAACTGGTAGGTGCCGTTTCCGAAGATCTGGACCCCGGCTGCGGTGGGAAACGCCCACTCGCCCGTCGGCGACGTCGTGGTGGAGAGCGTGGCCGTGTCGAATCCAGGAGCTGGGTCGGCGCCGGTCGCTCCCGTGACCGTCGGCATGAACTCGGTGATGACCGGACCGTTCGTCGCGATCGTCGCGTCCAACTCGACCTCATCGGCGGGGGTCTGGCCGCGGTCGACCCAGAACACCCGGCCGGAGAGCGGCACTGGGGTCTTGGCCAGCGGGACTGCCACCCGCCGGTCGGTGGTCGTGGCCCGCCCGACGTCGATGTTGGTGATGGTGACGGGCATCGTCGTACGGCCGGGCGCAGACACCTGGAGTTGGCACGACGCGGGAAGGGCGGTCGCCGGGATGGCCTGTTGCAGCTCCTGCTTGGTGATCGTGAACTCGTTGTGGATCGCCGCGTTGCCGCCGACGGTCGGCGCGGCCACACCGATGGTCACCGGGTTGCCGTTGCAGGTGCCGGTCACCGTGGGCTGATGGAAGCCGTCCCACGACAACGTGGTGCCGGTGAGTTTCGGCTCGAGCACCCGGCCAGTGATCGTCGGGTACGGGTTCGCTTCGATGTCCGGCACGACCAGGGTGTCCACGGACTCACCGTTGGCGTCACCGATCTCGAATGTCGCTGCGACGAGGGCCCCCGACGGCGGGTTGGGCACCGACAGGCGGGGCACCGAGGTACCCGGAGGCATGTCGCCGGGCTGGAAGGCGATGAGATAGGTACCTCTGCTGAGTTCGTTCGGCTCGGTCTGCCACTGGCCGCTGGCGTCGGCGGCGTAGCGGCGGATGAGCGACGGCGACGATGTGCCGTTCACCTGGTACAGCGTCACGGCA
>JBAWHL010000428.1:0-4524 GCA_049593815.1 Ilumatobacteraceae bacterium
AGAACCCTGGTGTCAGTACTCGGACCGGATCGTCGTCGATGCTGCCCTTCGCCTCGGCGACGAGCGTGCCCAGCGACGCGTTCGGCGGTTGCACGCCGAGGCCGAGGAACGACAGGGTGCTCTCGAGCACGATGACCGTGCCGAGCAGGAGCGTCACCTCGACCGCGACCGGGCCGATGACGTTCGGTAACACGTGTCTGAAGATGATGCGCATGTGTGACGCCCCGGCAGCACGCGCCGCCATGATGTACTCCTGCTCCTTGATGGACAGCACCACGCCTCGTACGACACGGGCGATGCGGGTCCACAACAACGCTGCGAGCACGATCGCCAGGCGAGTCGCGTCACGACCGAAGTACAGGGCGAAGATCGACAGCACGATGAGTGCCGGCACGATCAGCACCATGTTGATGATCTGAGAGATCGCGATGTCGATCCACCGCCCGAAGTAGGCGGCGAGCGCTCCGAGCAGGGTGCCGACCGCTGTCGCCGCGATCGCGGCGATGAAGCCGATGCGGAACGAGTACAGGCCACCCTGCGCAGTCCGCACGAACAGGTCACGGCCGATCTCGTCGGTGCCGAACCAGTGATCGCTCGAGGGTCCCTGGAGCCGATCGGCGATGTTGCGTTGGTCGAACGTGTACGGGCTGATCATCGGACCGATGATGAACAGCGCCAGGATCAGCACCAGGCCGATCGCGCCCAGGAGGGCCAGGCGGTGGTGGAGGAATCGTTTCCAAGCGAGCTTGCCGAAGGTGGAGGGCGCTTCGTTCAGGCCCTCGATCTCGCCGGCCGAGAACATCGGCGGCTGGACGTAGCCACCTTCGGGGCTGTCGAAGAATCCGATTTCGGAGGATTGTTCAGTCTTGCTCATGACGTCCTCAGTCCAATCGGATCCGCGGGTCGAGGACGCCGTACATCACGTCGGCGACCAGGTTGAAGACAACGGTGATCACGCCAGTGAACAACACGATGCCGAGGATGAGGTCGAGGTCGGCGTCGCCGAGTCCTCGAAGGAACGCCGGCCCGAGACCCGGCCAGGAGAAGATGCTCTCGGTGACCACCGAACCTCCGAGCAGTGCCGAGAAGTTCAGGGCCCAGAGCGTGACGAGCGGGATCAGCGCGTTGCGCAAGGCGTGCTTCCAGACGACCCGCTTCTCGGGGAGACCCTTCGCTCGTGCGGTGCGGATGTAGTC
This sequence comes from Ilumatobacteraceae bacterium, assembly GCA_049593815.1. Classification (GTDB taxonomy): domain Bacteria; phylum Actinomycetota; class Acidimicrobiia; order Acidimicrobiales; family Ilumatobacteraceae; genus Sva-07. The sequence goes on from JBAWHL010000428.1 coordinate 1,197, forward strand.
CTGGTTCAGGGTCTCGAGCATCGATGCTCGCCCGAACCGGCTGTCCGCGGAGATGAACAGGATCGACAGCGACATCACGGGCAGCGTGATGTCGCGGATCAGCTCGAAGATGTTCTCGTTGGTCTTGCGACCGGTGTTGAACGGTTTGATCCCGAACCAGTTCTCGAGCTGGACACCGAAGATGTTCTGGATCACCAGCGCCAGCACGAACGACGGGAAGGCGAGACCGAAGAATGCCAGGCCCGTGAAGAAGTAGTCACCCTTGGAGTACTGGTGGCGAGCCGAGTACACCGACAGCAGCAACGCCACGATGGCGCTGATGAGAAACGCCGGGACCGCGATCAGGGCGGTGTTCCAGCCTCGGCTGACGAGAATCTCGCCGACCGGGTCACCGATGCTGCTCGAGTCGCCGAGATCACCGGAGAGCACGTTGCCGAACCAGATGAACGGGCGCAACCACACGTTGACGTCGAGGTTGTACGCCTCGGTGATCTGGTCGAAGCCGTCCTGGCAACGTGGAAGACAGAGATAGAAGTTCGCCCGGGGGTCCGTGGTGAGCGAGACACCGACGTGGACCAGATAGAGGGCGAGGATCAACAGCGGAATCGTGGCAAGGAGACGTCTGGTGATGTAGGCGAACACAGGGTTGGACCTCGAACAGAACAGTAGACGACAGATGGACGGATGTTGAACGGGGCCCCTCTCGGGGCCCCGTTCCGCATCACATGGTGTTACAGGTGTTCAGTGCTGCTGATCAGTTGGCGAACTGGAAGTCCGCAACGTTGGTCAGCGGGCCTGCACCCTGGGCGTCGGGAGCGACGCCGGCCTGGGACAGGTCAGCCGTGAAGCCGTAGAAGGACGGCTTCTGAGTCAGCGGGAGCATGAACAGACCCTTCACCGGGTCCTTCTCCAGGGTCGTGACGAACTTGTCCAGCTCGTTGTAGCAAGCTGCACGATCGTCGTCGTCGACCGTCGCGTCACACTCGTCGGCGAGCGCTTCGAATTCGTCATTGGCGAATCCGTACGCGTTGTTCTCGCCACCGGCGCGGTACGAAGCGGTCTGACCGCCCGGCCACGGGCCACCGACCCATGCGAACTGGGTGATGTCCCAGATGTCGCAGTTGCCCTCGGCGCCGCCGCTCACTGCACAAGCGATGGAACCCTCCGAGAACGGAACTTCACTGAAGTAGGCGCCGCCTTCGACGTTGTCGATGACGATCTCGATGCCGGCGTCCTTCATCTGAGCCTGGATCAGCTCTTCCTGGATCTCACGGAGGCGGTTGCCGCCCGTCGTGCCGACTCGCAGCGAGAGCACACCGTCTTCGGGGTGCTCGTAGATGCCATCGGCGTTCTGGGTGTAACCAGCAGCCTCGAGCGAGGCCTGGGCCGACTCGATGTCGCCAGCGCCGTAACCGGCGTCACCAGCGTGATCCTCGTAGGTGGACTGATTCGACAGCCAGTAGGTGTTGCCCAGACCAGCAGCCGGCAGTGTGTCGCCGAACAGCGGGGTGTAGAGGCCAGCCATGACTTCGGTCTTGTCCATCGCGTAGGCGAGCGCCTCACGCACTTCGGCCTTGGACAGGTGTGCGTTGTTGAGGTTCAGACCCCAGTGCTCGAACACCGGACCGGGCGAGGTGGCGACGGTGAAGTCGGCGTCGCTCGCCAGTTCCTCGAAGGCCAGCTGCGGCTGCGTCATGACGATCTGAGCTTCGCCGGCCTTCAGCGCGTTGATCTGCGCGTCGGTGTCGGTCACGAAGTTGATCTGCACGCCGTCCACGAAGGCAACGCCGTCGTTCTTGGCATCGGGGCTGTTCGATCCGAAGTAGTTGTCGTTGCGCACCAGGTTCATCTGGACGCCCTTCTCCCATGAATCGAAGATCATCGGGCCGGACGACACGATGACCTCGCCGTCGACGTTCCACTCACGCAGCGCGTCGTTGAGCTCCGCGGCGGCCGTGGCCGGATCCTCGGAGAACTGGTGCATCGGGTAGACCTCGTTGAGCACGCCCGGGTAGCCCGCGAAGAAGCTCTCCCACGTGATCGTGAACTCGGTCGGGCTGTCGACGGTGAATTCCGTGATGGTGTCGAGACCGGTGCGGTCGCCGAGCAGGTAGATGTAGTTGGGGTTGCCCTCTTCATCTTCGCCGTCGCTGGCCATGATCGTGTCGTACGTCCACTTGACGTCGTCGGTGGTCAGGTCGTCGCCGTCGCTCCAGACGAGGCCGTCGCGGAGCACGTAGGAACCGGTGACGGTGCCGTCAGCGTTCTCCGTGATCTCGGCTTCGCCGGCGAGCAGCTCGGGGTAGTACTCGGTGCTGCCGGAGATGCCGTAGAGGCCCTCGAGCATCGCGGAACGGATCCACGACGTGACCGAGAGGTTGTTCTCCGGGTCGTCGAGGTGCAGGTCTGGTGGCTCCTGCTCGTGCGCCCAGATCAGGGTGCCACCGTCGGCGCCGCCCTCCCCGGCGGTGTCGGTGGGCTCTTCGCCGTCGGTCGTGTCCGCACCATCGGACGAGTCCGTGGTGTCCTCGGTTTCAGTTGAGGTGTCGGTGTCGCCGCTGTCGCCGCTGTCACCGCTGTCGTCGTCGCTGCCACAGGCTGCGAAGACCAGCGCCGACGCTGCCGCGAGAGCGAGGAGCTTGGAGCCCCGTCGTGTCGTGTTCACGTATGTGTCCTCCTGGATGGGATACAGAAATGGGAGGGTGGGTGGATTGGGAACCGCCCGGCGCTGCCGGCGTTCGACCTCCCCGTAACGCTCCGATCCCCCTCCCCGGTGAATCGAAGTGCCACGACCATAGCAGCGGGCATTACCGACCAGTAGCCAGTCGTGTTGCAGCTGAGTGAAAAGTCAAATTGCACGGCGGGTGTCACACCGCTCGCTCAGGTGGGGGCAACCGGCCCGATCAGGGCCGTTTCGCCGTGTTCAGGACCCGAACTGGATGAGGCGGGAGAACTCGTCTGGATCGAGGCTCGCCCCGCCGACGAGTGCCCCATCGATGTCGGGCTGCGCCATCAACTCGGTCGCGTTCGCCGCCTTGACCGACCCGCCGTACTGGATGCGGACCGCGTCGGCAGTCTCGTCGTCGCACAATTCGCGGATCTTGCCACGGATCGCTGCGCACACCGCTTGGGCGTCGTCGGACGTCGCGGTCTTGCCCGTCCCGATCGCCCAGATGGGTTCGTAGGCGATCACGAGAGACGCGATCTCCTCGTTGCTCCGACCGGCCAACCCGGCCTCGATCTGCCCGAGGACCTTCGATTCGGTCTCCCCCGCTTCGCGTTCGGCCAGCGTCTCACCACAGCACATGATCGGCGTCATCTTCTGAGC